>NZ_JAQMUA010000016.1:0-22252 GCF_028330895.1 Kamptonema animale CS-326
CTACTTGGGCATCGTTGGGATATATTGAGCAAAGTCGTGGCAATTGGGAGGAAGCACAACGTCTGTATCGGCAATCTTTGGAAGTTGAGACAGAATTAGGCGATCGCTCTGGGATGGCATCTTCTTGGGGAGGGTTGGGAGATATTGAGCGCAATCGAGGCAATTGGGAGGAAGCACAACGTCTGTATCGGCAATCTTTGGAAGTAAGGACAGAATTAGGCGATCGCTCTGGGATGGCTTATATTTTAGGATGTTTGGGAGATATTGAGCGTGAACGAGATAACTGGGATGAGTCAGTACATTTATCTCAGCAGTTTTTAGACTTATGCGAACAATTAGGCGATCGCTCTGGTATCTTAATGGCGCTAGATGATTTAGGTAAAACCGAAATTCGCCGAGGCAATCTCGATAAAGCAGAGCCACTATTACTGAAAGCTTCAGAAATAGCCCAAGAGCTAGGCATGACTAAATATATTGCAGTAACTCACTACGATTTAGCACGACTTGAGCGCAAACGCAATAACACAGAATTAGCCCAACAACATTACAACACAGCCCATCAAATCTTTCAGCAATTGGGAGCCGCGAAAGACTTAGAAAGAATCGAGCGAGAATGGGAATCCGATTAGTTTTACTTAAGAAATGCCCCAGGGGGTAAGTGGAATACTCAGCTAATTTGTACTTTTGAATCGCTCTCAATTTCCACTTACCATTTACACCCTGTTTCTAGGCATTTTGCTTAGTGTGACGGCGACGAGCAGCAATCATCCCGCTAGCACCTAGTACCATACCAGCAATTGTGAAAGGTTCAGGTACAGATTCTACACCGATACCATTAACATCAAAACCATCGCGATCGCTACCAGCAGCAGATTTATCTACCAGCTTTAGGTATTGGAAAATGCCATCGAAAGTTAAGGAAGCTCCTGCCGCTGTATTATAAGCACCATCTTCAATATTCTTGATCAAACCCAGACGAGTCCAAACCCCATCTAAGCTATTACTGGCAAAAATTTCTACTTGCTCGTCATAAGCTGACTGTCGGCCATTCTTATCTCCCCAAGTAGTTTCCCAGAGTGTAACCTTGTTTGTAAATTGCGTACCGAAACTGAATATAGCAGAACCGCCTACACCTAAGCTCAAAAAGTCTTTAGTGCTGCTGTAAGCATTGAGTTGAGGAGCACCCAGAGCATTAGCCGCATTTCTTCTATAAGCTTCTTGAATGCCAACGCCTTCGTTAAATTCTTCGACGTTAGTTGCAAAAGTGAGAGAACCCGCAAGAGAAGGAGCGGCTACTAAGGCTGTTAAAGCTAAGGAAAAGGGTATCGCGATCGCGCTTTTAAGGGTAGTTTTCATAGTCCTGCCTCGTCTTCGATGGTTAGTGGTGGTTTCTTCTATGATTCCATCGTGCCACAGTTTTCCTGGGGTGAATAGTGTTGAAGCTCGACTTTACTAAATCATTATATTTTTAGCTGTTAATATAAATATTGTATGAAATTGACTATAGCGGTTATTAATTTTTCTATAAAAATAAATATCTATCTCTAGACCGTTAATCAAATTATAAGTAGGTGGACATAAATAAACGCCATCATGCCATTGTAAAGCAGACTCAACCTTTAGCATACCTTTGCGATCCCTTCGTTTCTCGCAATGATACGCAATATATTTCACCTACTTAGCCATTGATTAAAATCCTAAAGCCCTTGCACCTTGGTAGAAAATAAAACTTGCACCCCAAGCTAAAGTTACTGACCAGAGCACGGAAAGCCAAGCAAACTTGGCGCTTTTAGACTCACTTTTAAGCACCGCAATTGTGGACAGACAAGGCACATAGAGCAAAGTAAAAAGCATAAAACTATAAGCTTGTACCCAGTCTACCTGTTGCGCGATCGCACCCATCAAATCCGCATCCTCAGACTTGCCATAAATCACCGCTAAACCACCCAAAACAATCTCCTTGGCAATAAACCCAAACAGCAGCGCCACTGTTAATTGAGGATTAATCCCAATTGGGCCAAAAATAGGCTGTGTCAACTGACCAAGCATTCCCGAAAAAGTTTGAGCACTTGCAGGCGGTACGCCCGGAGGCAAATTATTCAGCGCCCAAATTGCTACTACTCCAAAGATAATAAACTTATTCGACCACTTGACAAAGTGACGAACTTCGCACCAAGAACGCAGTAACATTTGCTTAAAAGTGGGAAAGCGATAAGGCGGCAATTCTAAGACAAAAGGCTCTTTACTCTCAAATTTACCCTTGAACAAAGCCGCAGTTAAAATAGCGGCAACAAAACTCAGTAAATACAAACTAAATAACACTATGGGTGCAGTTTTAGCTGCAAATAGCGCCGTACTCATAAAGATGAATACATTCAGCCGAGCCGAACAAAGAGAAAAGGGAATTACCATCATCGTCAACAACCGCAAACCAGGCGATCGCATTACCCGCGTTCCCATAATTGCCGGGACGTTGCAGCCAAATCCCATCAACGACATCACAAAAGATCGGCCATCCAATCCCATTTTCTGCATCAAAACATCCATCAAAAATGCCGATCGCGATAAATAGCCACTATCTTCGATCACCGCCATGCAGATAAAGAACAGCAAAATCACGGGAATAAATGCCGCTACCGTCGTCATCCCAGTATAAAGACCGTCAATTAAGAAACCTCTGAATAACTCCGGTGCTCCTCCCAGCAGCGGTTCTAAAGCATTAGCTTGAATCCAATCAAAGCCCGATCCTAATAACTCCTGCATAGGGGTTCCCAGAGCATATACTGCCTGGAACATCAAAAACATGGCTGCAAAAAATATCGGCAACCCCAACACCGGATGCAGCAGTACCGCATCTAGTTTAGTTGTCCAATTTTCTTTAATTTGATGCGGGACGTGAACGGCAGCTTTTAACAAACTTCCCATCTCGTCAGCTATTTGGCGATCGCTCACTAAATGGTCATTAATCTTACCAACAGAAATTGCCTTTTCCTGACGGTTCAAACTATCAGTAATTGCTTGATAAGCAGTTGCGTAACCCTGACCGTATTTAGCACTAATTGGCATCACAGGCATCCCCAGATGCTCTGACATTTTCTGTTGGTCAATATCGACCCCAAATTTTGGCGCTTCATCTGCCATATTTAGCAGTAACACCGCTGGTACTCCCAAACATTTCACCTGCAAAGCCAGACTAATTTGGCGGTCAATTTGAGTAGCGTTGAGAATCATCAGCACTAAATGTATGGGATTATTCTCAAGAAAATTTCTTACTACTTGCTCATCTTCCGAAAAGCCGTGCAAGTCATAAATCCCTGGCAAGTCCAC
Organism: Kamptonema animale CS-326; assembly: GCF_028330895.1. Classification (NCBI taxonomy): domain Bacteria; kingdom Bacillati; phylum Cyanobacteriota; class Cyanophyceae; order Oscillatoriales; family Microcoleaceae; genus Kamptonema; species Kamptonema animale. The sequence goes on from NZ_JAQMUA010000016.1 coordinate 3,328, forward strand.
CATTTCCGCTGCTTCGTCGCCCAGTTGGACTTTTGCCACCATCAAGTCTACAGTAATCCCCGGCCAGTTACCAATGCTAGCATTCGCGCCGGTAATGCGGTTAAAAAAAGTTGATTTCCCTGTATTCGGCATTCCCACAACTGCAATCTGTTTCATCTAAGTTCTCCCGATTTTACGTCCGTAATTTTAATTTCCTTGGCATCGTGGCGACGAAGCATGATTTCTGTTGTCCCCACGCGGACGTGGAGTGGCCCGAAAAATGCTGCCCGCCGAATCATTAGCACTTGCCTGCTGGTGCGAAAACCCAGGGCTCGGAGCCGTTGTTGCAATCCTTCCTCAGCTTGTATTCCTGAAATAGTGGCGCTTTGACCGGGCAATAAGTGCCCTAAATGTATTGGTGACATAGTATGCAGGTGATTAGAAAGTTAATTTTTTTACTTGCTTATTGAGAATTATTTGATTCTAGCAGGCTGATTATTTGAGGGCCAACTCCAAAATCAGTGTAAGATAAGCACTTGAGGCTGATTCACCGTAAGAAGCTCCTCAATTTGTTAATAATAATTTAATCTATCTTAAGGAAGATGTACTCAAAGTCCCTAGATGATTTTATATATTCTCCTTAAATTGGCAGCACAAGAGCAGGAAAATTTGCTGGCTTCTCGGCAAAATTTAACGGATGAAGAGTTTATTAATAACCCGGCCCTCAGTAAGCCGAATTAATTTTTAAGCGCAGATGAACGCAGGAGATAGATTTTATCTGCGTGTTGAGGACATTATTTTAAACATAGATAATGTGGGTGAAATTGGCTCAAACATAGATAGTTATAGCATTGGCACTCCCCCGTTTTTACACTAAGAAATAGATAAATTACACTGCATTTTTATTAAGAAAAATTGTTCGCAAGTGCTTTTACTTCAACTCACCGATTTTTAGCCCTTTGGTGGGGGGGTCAATTTTTGTCACCCGTTCCGCCATTCCTATAATGCCCTGACGGGTGACAGCTCTCTTGACATTCCTCTAAAAGTGTGATATGCCAGTTAAACCTAGTCTCACCCCAGGCAGTGAGGAAATATTTGAGCAAAAGAAAATTTATTTCCTGCTGGATTTATAATATAACTCTATAGTAATCTGGTAAAGTTAAGGTAGTGGAACCTATGCAGTTCTCAAAAAATCACCTTTGTGAACACCTAAACTATACTTACAACACTTTTTATTAATGGCGTGCTAGAGACATCTCCCAAAACCTTAGCTCCTGTAGCAGATTATTTCAAAATCCTTTCCGAAGTTAGCCGACTTCAGGTTTTGTGCTGCCTCAAATCCGGAGCCAAAAATGTCACTGAAATCATTGAAATGACGGGACTCGGACAGGCGAATGTCTCTAAACACCTGAAAGCGATCGCGCAAATGGGTATGGTTTCTCGCACCCAAGTTGGAGTCAGTGTCTATTACGAAATTTCCGATCCGCTAATTTTTGAACTTTGTGAGTTGGTGTGTACTCGTCTGGGGGAGCGCTTAGAATACCAATCTGAGCAGTTGAAACAGCTTGAGGGTCTGCATCAAAAGCAGAAACACCGATCTCTCAAGTAGGTTTTTCATCGGTAATTAATTTTAAGAGCTCTAAAAGAATGAAAAAGCGACTGAGAGCTTTAGGTTTAACAATTGTCAGTATTTTACTGTTATTGATAGCAGTCACTATCACAATAGAGCCAGCAATGGCTTTAGTCCAAAAGATAGAAGAAGCACCAGGTCAAATCCTTTACCAAGCCCGCCATCATCTACGAGATTCTAGCGGCAACTCTTGGCAAGTAATTCTGTTTAAACAAAGTAAAACCAATCAAGCAGATAGTATCAATTTGCGATTAGTTGCTTTTCCCGATGTTGCAGAATTTGCTCACCCAAAAGATTTACAGATTGCAACAACTAACGGGCAAAATTTTACAGCAGCGGATGTTTTCGAGCGAAAAGCTCCGGCTCCTAATGTGGGACAGTACGATTTGAGTCCCTTTCTGAACAAATTGCCAGAAGGTTATGCTCTCAAACTTTCATTGCCACTCGTTGATGGGCAATCTCTAATTCTAAATATTCCCCCTTCTTGGGTAGAAGAATGGCAACAAGTTGCACAAGCAGCTTAAAAAGTTAATTTGCCATTGAGAAAATTCATAATTGCGGGTAATAGGTACTTCTCTATTGCTAAGTTTTGACATGACTTCCCTGTACTCGCAATCGCAATCATAGGAGTTAGGTATGGGGCCCTAGAAACCGGGTTTTTGAGAGAATCTGTGGGTAATAACGAAGTATTTTCGTCAAAAAACCCGCTTTCTTTGGTTGGGTGCGTAAGTCCTGAATTACATAATTGCGTTTTTCGAGTTTGAAGACCTAAAACCCCTGTAAATCAGGGATTTTAGACATCAAAAATAAATTTTACTGTAAAAGCTTGACAAGCATATAACTAATTAGTTATAAAGTAAGTGTCTGCGGAAACACTCGATCCCAGTGTCTCCCAGACCTCCTCATTAATTTTCAAGGAGATATAATCGCAATGACAACTACTTTAAGCAGACCCATAGGAGATAACCTATGGTCTCGGTTCTGTAACTGGATTACTAGCACAGAAAATCGGCTTTATATTGGCTGGTTTGGCGTGTTAATGGTTCCTACAATCTTAACTGCCACTATCGTTTTTATCCTGGCCTTTATTGCTGCCCCTCCCGTCGATTTAGATGGCATCCGCGAGCCAGTTTCCGGTTCTCTACTTTACGGGAACAACATCATTACTGGTACCATTGTGCCGACTTCTGCGGCTATTGGTTTACACCTTTACCCTTTATGGGAAGCAGCTTCTATTGACGAATGGCTTTACAATGGCGGCCCTTATCAGCTAATTATCCTGCACTTTTTAATCGGCATTTACGCTTACATGGGTCGCGAGTGGGAGCTCAGCTACAGATTAGGAATGCGCCCCTGGATTGCAGTTGCTTATTCTGCGCCTGTTGCTGCTGCAACTGCCGTTCTTTTAATCTATCCCATCGGGCAAGGCAGCTTTTCTGATGGTTTAATGCTGGGTATTTCTGGAACTTTCAACTTTATGATTGTGTTCCAAGCTGAGCATAACATTCTCATGCACCCCTTCCATCAATTAGGTGTAATTGGTGTCTTTGGTGGTTCGCTATTTGCCGCCATGCACGGCAGTTTGGTAACTTCTTCTCTGTTGCGAGAAACAACTGAAAACGAATCGGCTAATACAGGTTATAAGTTTGGACAAGAGCAAGAAACTTATAACATTGTTGCAGCTCACGGCTATTTCGGACGCTTAATTTTCCAATATGCCAGCTTCAACAACTCTCGCTCTTTGCACTTCTTTTTAGCTGCTTGGCCAGTTGTAGGTATTTGGTTCGCAGCTTTGGGAATTTCCACAATGGCTTTTAACCTGAACGGGTTTAATTTTAACGAGTCAATTCTTGACAATCAAGGACGACCGATTAACACCTGGGCGGATATTATTAACCGCGCTAATTTGGGGATTGAAGTCATCCACGAGCGCAATGCTCATAACTTCCCTCTGGATTTAGCTGCTAGTGAGTTCTTGCCTGTTGCTATGAACGCTCCTGCTATTCATGGCTAGTTTGGTTGCACTCTGAACAACTCCCTAGAAACCGGATTTCTTTAAGAAACCCGGTTTCTAATTTTGCAGAAAATATTACCTAAAATTTATTTGTCTTTACCAAATCTACACAGAGGAGCGCAGATACCCTTGACCAGCACAAGAGGCGGTGGACTATACTTGACTGGTATAACAAAGTTTTTATTAAACCAATTCACGGTCTATGTCATCCCCCCTAGGCTACGACCCTCTGCTGGATCTCTCGATTGATGAAGAAGATTTTGCTCAGCAATCTCTGAGAGACCGCCAATTACGGACGCTTTTTGAGATGGCGCTAGATGGGATGGCGATCGCAGATGACCAAGGGCGTTACCTAGATGTCAACCCCGCCGCCTGTGAATTGTTTGGACTAAAGAGAGAGGAACTTCTCGGACGCTGCATCTTTGAGTTTGCGGAACCGGGGTTTAATTTCCAACAAGCATGGCAAGAATTTCAGCAACAAGAGAAAGTGCGCGGTGAGTTCCGCTTGGTGCGGGCCGATGGGGATATTCGGATAGTGGAATTTGCTGCTACGGCTAACTTCTTACCGCACCGCCACTTATCTGTAATGCGAGACATTACACAGAGTAAACGAGCAGAGGCACGAGTCCAAGAACTGACACAACAGCTAGAGCGGCAAGTTTGCGAACCTGTCAGCGAACTAGAACAAACCCAAGCTCAATTACGGGAATCTCAGCAACGACTGGAAAGCATTTTGAATTCCGTTGAGGGAGTGGTGTGGTCAATTCACCCGGAAACCTATGAGACGATTTACATTAACCCCGCCGTAGAACAAATATTTGGCTGTTCGGTGGCAGAGTTTTTTTCTAACCCTAATCTGTGGTTTGAAATCATTCATCCCAACGATCGAGATAAGATTGCAAATGCTTTCGTCAGACTCAAAGAGAAGGGGAAAACTCGAACAGAATATCGCATTATTCGCCGCGACGGACAGGTGCGCTGGTTGTCTGTTAACTCTTATTTGGTCTATGACGAAACCGGAAAACCGATTCGCATTGATGGGATTACTACAGATATTAGCGATCGCATTGAGTCACAAAGCCGCCTAGAGCAAATTGCCCGCCATATCCCCGGAGCTATTTATCAGTTTCGTCAACGCTCTGATGGTAGTTTCCATTTTCCCTACTCCAGCGAGGGAATTCGAGAAATTTGTGGCGTTTCCCCAGAAGAAGTGCGCGAAGATGCTTCTCCAGCTTTTGGTGCTATCCACCCAGATGACTGCGATCGCGTCACTCAATCCCTGCTCGAATCCGCCTCACACCTGACCCCTTGGTATTGCGAATATCGAGCTTGTTTACCCGATGAGCGGATGCTGTGGTTAGTTGGTAATGCTACACCTCAGCGAGAACCCGATGGCAGTACCTTATGGCATGGCTATATTCGGGATATCACAGACAGCAAAAGTGCTGAAGCTCACAATCAACGTCTGCTTGCCATTCTGGAAATCACGCCAGATTTGATTGGAACTGCTGATGTGACTGGTCAAACTCTTTACCTCAATCGATCTTGGCGAAATTTGCTCGATATTAATAATAATGCAGCGATCGCAGGTATGGAAATCTCCAACGTTCATCCAGAGTGGGCGTTAGATATTGTATTAAATCAGGGTTTGCCGGAAGCAGCACATTCTGGCAGTTGGTATGGTGAGACGGCAATACTAGATCCGACAGGACGTGAAATTCCTGTTTCTCAATTAATCCTAGCTCACAAATCGACAGAGGAAAAAGTGGAATACTTTTCCACAATCATTCGGGATATCACAGAAAGCAAAGCCATAGAACTAGCTTTACGAATTAGTGAAAATAAATTTCGCAGCATCATTGAAAATCTCAATGATATGGTTTATATTATCAACCCCGATACCACATTTAGCTATGTCAGTCCCCAGTTCAAGGAAGTTATGGGATATGAACTAGCAAACTTCTTAGATGCGTCTTTTTCTCATTGGATTTATCCAGAAGATTTAGCAATTTGTGTAGATGCCGTAGATCGCTCTTTACAAGGTGAGAAACTGCGGGGAATTGAATACCGATTTTTACATCAAGATGGTAACTATTACTGGCACTCTTCCAATGTATCAGCCCTGCGAGATTATGATGGGCAAGTGGTTGCTTGTTTGGGAATAGCCCGTTATATCCACGATCGCAAACAAGCAGAAATCGCTTTGCAAGAAAGTAATAGCCGCTGGCAGTTAGCCCTAGAAGGAGCGGGAGATGGTACTTGGGATTGGAACATCAAAACTAATGAAATGAACTTTTCTCGGCAGTGGAAAGCGATGCTGGGCTACGCAGAAGATGAAATTCCCAATGCTTTAGAAGAGTGGCAAAGTCGGGTACATCCAGAGGATAAAGCCCAATGCAATGAAGATTTTTCCAAACACCTCAAGGGCGAAACCTCTGCTTATCGCAATGAACATCGCTTGCGTTGTAAAGATGGTTCTTACAAGTGGATTCTAGATCGCGGTCAGGTGGTGGAATGGGACAAAGAAGGTCAACCTTTGCGGTTTATTGGCACTCATTGCGATATTAGCGATCGCAAAGCTGCCGAAAAAAACCTACGTCAAAACGAGCAAAAATATCATCAGATTCTAGATGCCCTTACGGAGATGGTGTTAGTCAAAGGCCCTCAATCTCGCATTGTCTGGGCAAACAAGGCATTCCGAGACTATTACGGTCTGACCAACGAGCAACTCAGAGATATGATTGATGCTCCCTTTAATGAACCAGACTATACGCTGCAATACATTCGCGATGATGCTTATGTGTTTGAGACTGGGAAAACCCTGGAAATTGAGGAACCTGTCACCCGTTACGATGGCAAGGTGCAGATGTTCAACACCATTAAGTCAGTTATTCGGAACGAAGTAGGCGAGACAATCTTAACAGTGGGCGTATCTCGCGATATTAGCGATCGCAAAGCTGCCGAAATTGCCCAACAACAACTTACTAGAAAACTAGAAGAAGCACAACGAGTCGCTCATATTGGCAATTGGTCTTTTGACCTAGCTACGCAAAAAATTACTTGGTCTGCGGAGTTATTTCGGATTTTTGGGATAAATCCCGAACAGGGAGAACCAACTTTTGAAGAGACGATCGAAAAATATTATCCCGAAGATCGGGAATTATTCATAAGTTGCATTCAAGCAGCAAGCGAGCAAGGAATTCCCCAAAACTTTGACATTCGGATCTGCCGAGCGGATGGTGCAGTCCGCTATATCAATAATCGCATGGAAATCGAACGCCACGATCGAAAAATTGTCAGTTTGTTTGGGACAGTAATGGATATTACCGATCGCAAAGAAGCTGAAACAGAACTGAACAAAATATCTGAGCGTTTATCCTTAGCACTCAAGTCCGGGGGAATTGGCTGTTGGGAATGGGACTTAGCACACAACACCCTCTTTTGGGACGAGCGGATGTACGAACTATATGGCGTAACTAAGAACTCTGATTCCAGATTAGCTTACGACATTTGGAGGCAAGGGCTACATCCTGATGACCGAGAGGCCTGCGAAACATTAATCCACCAAGCTGTCTTGGGACAAGCAGAATACGATCCTGAATTTCGTGTTATTGATCCTGATGGCAGTATCCATTTCATTAAAGCATTCGGTCTAGTTCGCCGCGATGCCGAGGGCAATCCGCAAAAAATGATTGGGGTTAACTTTGATATTACCGATCGCAAACGCCAAGAACAAGCTCTCCGGTTAATTGTCGAAGGTACGGCGGCGAAAACAGGCGAAGAATTCTTCAAAAGTTGCGTTCAATATCTCGCCCAAGTCTTAGGAGTGCGTTATGCTGCGATCGCTGAATTTGCTAACCCCGAAAAATCAATCGTGCAAACTTTAGCATTTTGGGCCGGAGACAACTTTGGCGATAATTTTACTTGCAATTTAGCCGGGACAGCCTGTAAAAATACACCCTGTAAAAATATTGATAACGATGGTGAGGTATGTCGCTATCCAAATTCTGTAGATTGTTTGTTTCCTCAAGATGATACTTTAGTCACACTTCAAACGCAAAGTTATGCTGGTTTACCGATTATAGATGCTGCTGGTAATCGTTTGGGATTATTGGAGGTGATGGACACTAAGCCGATGGAAAAAGATTTAGAAATGCAGTCAGCAATTTTGAAAATCTTTGCTACTCGTGCTGGTGCGGAAATGGAGCGGATACAAGCGGAAGCCGCAGTCCGTCGCTCGGAAATTCAACTGCGGCAACAAACTGAAGAATTAGAAATCACTCTTAAAAAATTGCAAAATACTCAGACTCAGTTAATTCAAGCCGAAAAAATGTCAAGTTTGGGGCAATTAGTAGCGGGAGTCGCCCATGAAATTAACAATCCCGTGAGTTTTATTTATAGCAATATTAAACCTGCTAGTGATTATGCTAGTGACTTAATTAAGTTAATTCACCTTTATCAAGAGTATTATCCGAGTCCCCCTGCCGCGATTTCTAATTTGACAGAAGATATCGAATTTGAGTATCTAGTAAGTGATTTTTCTAATTTGCTGGAATCGATGAAAACGGGAGCTACGCGGATCGGGGATATTGTTAAGTCTCTGCGGACATTTTCGCGCTTGGATGAAGCAGATTTTAAAGAAATAGATATTCATGAAAATATCGATAGCACCTTAGTTATTTTACAAAATCGCTTGAATGGTCGGGCGGGAAAACCAGAGATTCCTATCATCCTGAATTATGGGAACTTACCTCTGGTTGAATGTTATGGTGGTTTATTAAATCAGGTATTTATGAATTTGTTAGTCAATGCTATTGATGCAATTGAACAACAACGAGACAGCCTAGAGGCAAGAGAGATATCGGATTATATTGGCTGCATTACCATTACCACTTCTATCTATTTAGAAAATCAGGTTGTCATTTCTATTCAAGATAATGGTTGTGGGATGAGTCCCCAAATTCAAGAAAAAATATTCAATCCATTTTTTACTACTAAACCTGTCGGGAAAGGAACTGGTATGGGGTTAGCAACTAGCTATCAAATTGTGAAGGAGAATCATCAGGGTTATTTGCGGTGTTTTTCTACAGTTGGCAAAGGGACTGAGTTTAGGATTGAGTTGCCGATTTGCCAGGAGAAATAAGCAATTTATTACCGCATACACAGAGTTAGCTATTAATCTAGGGGGATTGGCTTAAGCAGTCCCCTATCTTCCCAATCTACATCTTTCTTAATATTAAGAATTGCTTGATTAATAGCTCCTCCCTCATCCTCTACTGCCTCCTCTATGGTTCCTTAAAGAAAAGTGTAGTACACAAATTATTTAGGATTGCTAGTGTATCGTTAGATTAGATCGAAAAGTTTATATTAAACCAATTAAAAATATATGTCATTCCCACTAAATTACGAGCCTAGCCTCGATCGGCCAATTGATGAATCAGATCCGGCCCAGCAGTCCCTAAGAGATCGTCAATTGCGGGCGCTTTTTGAAACTACCCTAGATGCGATCGCGATCGCAGATGACGGAGGGCGTTATGTAGATCTCAACCCCGCCGCCTGTGAATTATTGGGTCTAGAGAAAAACGAAATTTTGGGACGCTGCATCTCTGACTTTCTGGAACCGGGATTTAATTTCCAAGCACTATGGCAACAGTTTCAACAACCGGAAAAAGTCAGGGGTGAGATCCGATTAGTGCGCCCGGATGGGGATATCCGCATAGTCGAATATGCCACAACAGCTAACTTTTTACCCCACCGCCATCTATCAGTAATGCGAGACATTACGCAGAGTAAACGAGCCGAGTCACAAGTTCGCGAACTTACCCGCAAACTTGAACAAACCCAAGCTCAATTAAGGGAAAATGGCATTGATTCTGCAAATATATCTACCCCCACAGAGTATCATCGCCTAGAGCAAATTGCTCGCCACATTCCCGGAGTTATTTATCAGTTTCGTCAACGTCCTGATGGCACTTTTCATTTTCCCTACTCCAGCGATGGGATACGAGAGATTTATGGCATTTCCCCAGAAGAAGTGACCGACGATGCTTCTAAAGCTTTTGGGGCTATTCACCCAGATGACCTCGATTCCGTCACTCAATCCATTCTCGAATCCGCCTCACACCTGACCCCTTGGTATTGCGAATATCGAAGTTGTTTACCCGATGGGCGGATGCTGTGGTTAGTTGGTAATGCTACACCTGAGCCAGAAGCCGATGGCAGTACCTTATGGCATGGTTATATTCGGGATATTAGCGATCGCAAAAGTCGTGAAATCGCCCTCCATGAATCAGAAACTAAATTCTCAACTATTTTTCATAACAGTCCCGATCCCGCTTGGATTGCCACACTCACAGAAGGACGTTGTTTGAATGTAAATGAAAGTCTGTGTGAGTTATTAGAGAGGACGCACACAGACATCATCGGGAAAACCTGTGTAGAAATCGAACTTTGGGACGATCTTAAGGATTTGCACCACTTCCGACACACCTTAGTTCGGGAAAGAAGAATCCAAAATTTTGAAGTAGTGATTCGCACTTCCTCAAGACAAGCTAAGACGGTTTTAATATCCGCTACGGTAGAACGGCTGGAGGGACAGGTTTGCGTAATTGGTATGCTCAAGGATATTAGCGATCGCAAACAAGCTGAAAAAAGCCTACGTCAAAACGAACAAAAGTATCATCAAATTCTAGATGCCATTACTGATATGGTGCTGGTCAAAGGTCCTCAATCTCGCATTGTCTGGGCAAACAAGGCATTCCGAGACTATTACGGTCTGACTAACGAGCAACTCAGAGATATGATTGATGCTCCCTTTAATGAACCAGACTATACGCTGCAATACATTCGCGATGATGCTTATGTGTTTGAGACTGGGAAAACCTTGGAAATTGAGGAACCTGTTACCCGTTATGATGGCAAGGTGCAGATGTTCAACACCATTAAGTCAGTTATTCGGAACGAAGTAGGCGAGACCATCTTAACAGTAGGCGTATCTCGCGATATTACCGATCGCAAACAAGCAGATATAGAAAACTGGCAGATGCAGAACTTCCTCAACTCGATTATTGAAAATATTCCCAATATGCTCTTTGTCAAAGATGCCGAGAATCTTCAATTTTTGCGCTTTAACAAGGCTGGTGAAGAACTACTTGGCTATCCTAAAGAAGCATTATTAGGAAAAAGTGACTATGACTTTTTCCCGCCCGCAGAAGCAGATTTTTTCATAGCCAAAGATCGACAAGTTTTGGCCAATGGCAAGGTTTTAGATATTCCTGAAGAACAGATTCAAACCAATCATCAAGGCACTCGAATTCTACATACAAGAAAAATCCCCATCCTTGATGAAGTTGGGAATCCTAAATACTTACTAGGGATCTCGGAAGATATTACTGAGCGCAAAGAAGCTGAAGCCAAGCTCATCGAAATCACTCAACTACAGCAAGCAATTTTAGACGGTGCTAACTATACAATCATTTCTACGGATATTCATGGCATCATCAAAACCATTAATGCTGCCGCCCAAAGATTTTTGGGATATTCATCAGCCGAATTAATAGGCAAAGCTACACCAGCAATTTTTCACGATTTAGAAGAAGTCAAACAACGTGCAGCCGAACTGAGCGCAGAACTTGGCAAACCCATTTCTCCGGGATTTGAAGTATTTGTTGCTAAGGCGCGTTTGGGAATAATTGACGAACATGAATGGTCTTATATTCGTAAAGATGGTTCTCGTTTTCCCGTACAAGTTTCCGTAACTGCATTGCGCGATGAAGAAGGTACAATTACGGGATTTTTGGGGATAGCAAGTGATATTACGGCTCGCAAAGAAGCTGAAGCCAAAGTGAAAGAAATATCGGAGCGTTTATCATTATCACTCAAGTCTGGGGGAATTGGCTGTTGGGAATGGGACATCGTACACAATAGCCTCTTTTGGGACGAACGGATGTACGAGCTATATGGCGTAACCAAAAACTATAACACCAGATTAGCTTACGAAATTTGGAGGCAGGGGGTACATCCTGATGACCGAGATGCTGCCCAAACATTAGGCCGCCAAGCTATCTTGGGACAAGCAGAATACGATACTGAATTTCGTGTGATTCATCCTGATGGCAGTCTCCATTTCATTAAAGCATTCGGTCTAGTTCGCCGCGATGCCGAGGGCAATCCTCAAAAAATGATTGGGGTTAACTTTGATATCAGCGATCGCAAACAAGCTGAAATAGAATTAGCCTCTTCTCAAGCAGAATTAATGGCCCTATTTAACGCCATACAGGATGTAATTATTGTCCTGAATGCAGAGGGGCGCTATCTAAAAATTGCTCCCAGTTCTGCGCCTCTATTATACCAACCTTCACAAGAAATTTTAGGCAAAACTCTGCACGAATTACTACCCAAAGATGCCGCAGATTTATTCCTCAACACTATTCATCAAGCCATTATTAATCAATCCCTGATGCAGTTGGAATACTCATTACCTATAGAGGATCGCTTAATTTGGTTTGATGGGAGAATTTCTCCTATGTCTGAAGATCGAGTTGTTTTGGTAGCAAGAGATATTAGCGAACGCAAACGTCAAGAACAATCTCTGCGCTTAATTGTCGAGGGTACGGCGGCTAAAACTGGTGAAGAATTCTTTCAAAGTTGCGTTCAATATATTGCCCAGGTATTAGAAGTTCGTTATGCTTTCATCGCTGAATTTATTGACTCAGAAAAATTGAGTGCAAAAACTCTAGCATTTTGGGCAGTAGACGACTTTGGCGATAATTTTACTTACAATCTAGCCGGGGCCCCCTGTGAGAATGTTTATTCTCAAGCGGATTTTTGCCTATACCAAAATTCAGTTCAGTTACTTTTTCCTGAAGATACTGATTTAGTCGCTCTCCAAGCTGAAAGTTATGCTGGTTTGCCGATTATGGATGCTGCTGGTAATCCTTTGGGATTGCTGGCAGTTTTAGACACTAAGCCAATGGTGCAAGATATAGAAATGCAGTCAGCAATCTTAAGAATCTTTGCCACTCGTGCTGGTGCAGAAATAGAGCGGATAAAGGCGGAAGCAGCAGTACGTCAATCAGAAATTCAACTACGGCTGCAATCTGAAGAATTAACCACAACCCTCAAAAAGTTGCAAAATACCCAAACTCAGTTAATTCAAGCCGAAAAAATGTCAAGTTTGGGGCAGTTAGTAGCGGGTATTGCCCATGAAATTAATAACCCTGTAAGTTTTATTTATGGCAATCTTCAACCCGCCACTGATTATGCTAGTTACTTAATTGAGCTAATTCGACTCTACCAACACCATTATCCGAGTCCATCGCCAACGATTTCTAAATTTATAGAAGATATTGAGCTTGAGTATCTGGTAAGTGATTTTTCTAACTTGCTGGAATCAATGAAAACTGGAGCCACGCGCATCAGTGATATTGTTAAGTCTCTGCGAACATTTTCGCGCTTGGATGAAGCCGAGTTAAAACCAATAGATATTCACGAAAATATCGAGAGTACGTTAATTATTTTACAAAATCGCTTGAATAGGTCTGCCGAACAAAAAGAAATTTCTGTACTCAAGAACTATGGAACTTTACCCTTAATTGAATGTTATGGCGGTTTGTTAAATCAGGTGTTTCTAAATTTGTTAGTTAATGCTATTGATGCGATTGAACAAAAGCAAGAAAGCCTAAATTCAGTGGAAAAAGTAGATTATGTTCCTAAGATTATAATTACTACTTCTATTGTTGCCAAAAATCAGCTTTCGATCTCTATTCAAGATAATGGTTGTGGAATGAGTCCTCAAGTTCAAGAAAAAATATTTAATCCCTTTTTTACTACTAAACCTGTCGGCAAAGGTACGGGTATGGGGTTAGCAACTAGCTATCAAATTGTGACAGATAACCATCAAGGTAATTTACGGTGTTGTTCTACACTCGGAAAAGGGACTAAGTTTAGGATTGAGTTGCCGATTTGCGAGCAAAAGTAATACCAATAAGACTTACGCATAAACAACTTATTACTAATAAAAAGCCCCAAACTTCGGAAAAAATCAGGGCAAGAATTGAGAAAATTGAAAAGTTAGTCGCCCTTTTTTTCCCACTTACTATCTTGCAAAGAATTGCCTACCCCCTGAAGAATTCCCCGTCCTACCAAACCAATTCCTCGTCCAATAACTTGCGTCAGTAGATAGACAACTCCCGTGCCCAAAAAAGCGATAATTGCTCGCAGGCGAGGAGCGATCGCATCCCTCAATTCTAACACCAGTGTCACCACCAATTGCACGCCAGAAAGTTGCGCTAACTCCTGATTTCTAGGAGAATAAATTGATGTTTTCTGAATTCCTATTTCATTCAATGTCAACATTAAAAATCGGCTTTCAAAAATTGCCTGCGGCTCCCAAAATAACTTTTGCATTCGATATTTCCAAGACAAATTATTCCGAAATTTCTCAATCTCTCGCGTAGAAATCAACTGGCGATCGTAAAATTTTTGTTTTATTTCTTCTAAATCGGCAAAATTATTTAATAGCGGTTGCACCACCCCGTTAGCCAGTTGAATCACTAAATTTTCCAGCATTACTTGCGCTCTTACCATAGCTTCTGGGCTACCCGCTGAGCAGGAAATATTATCAATTATCAGCGGAGTTTGATATAGTAAATGAGCAAAACATTCCACTACCAGCGGAATTTTATCAAGAATTGCAGTCTCAACCAGTTGAGTCTCTTGCAACAACACTGGTACAACTTCTATTCGCTCTTGTTTATCGGAAAATAGTAAGGAAGAAGGAGGAAGAACAAAAGAGGGATTTTCCCCCATATCGCTCCTTTTTTGTAGGGTCAATTCTCCTGTATTTCTCACCTCCCCAACATTTCCTTCCTCTATCCGTAAGGTATAATATTTCCCAAAGAAATCTGCGAGCGTCTCTTGCCATAAATCTCGGACAATACTCGAACGCTTTTCTGATAATTGCTGCAACTCGACTTGGGAAAAGCGCAATTCATCAAGTATATTTTGTAATTTGCGTAAGATTATATACATCAAGTCCTGTTTCTTATTTAACCGGAAGATATCTATTTCCAGAGGTAGACCAGTTAAGTTAACTAAACCTGATTCTAATTTCGCCGCTACTGCTTTAAATAAAGCGGCTTGTAAATCATTTGTGGCTGAAAACTGAGGAGATAATTCTGAATTGCTAATTGCAGTAGGTAAGTTGGGAATTGGTGAGGGGGAATTAGTGGTTTTGTTGTTAGTTATTCTGTTGCTAATTTCCTCCCGATGTTCTCTAACTTTCTGTTGCCGATCGGTCGGTAATAGCTGACTAACCAGCCAACGAGCAGCTAACAATTCACGGCGGCGACCGCTGAGTAAAACCCAATCGCTCAGAGAGGCAAAATCTTCTTTTTGTAACAGTCTAGCATCTTGTAATTGTGTGTTTACTTCCGCGATCGCAGTATCAATTTGCCGCATTCCCGATCGGGAAAGATGAGCAATTAACTTTCGATACAGAGAGTCTCTGGAGAAAGCAGAATTGGGATAGAGTTCGCTCTGTTCCTCTACCTGCACTGAATCACGTAAAGGAATATTGCCCTCGTTTTCTTGTTCTTGCGATCGCTCTGGCCAATAGCTTTCACCAGATGCTACTAAGCGAATAGCTGCTACGAGCTCCGCAACTGCGATCGCTTTTGGGCAATAGCCATCGACACCCGCCTGCTTTGCTCTTGCCAAAAGAGCAGGTGTACTATTTCCCACCAGTAGCAATAATGGTAAGTTGGGGTACTGCGTTTTGAGCTGCTCACACAGTGTCATCCCCAGAGAAAAATCTTGCTCATTAACCTCTGAGAGCAAAATCTGCCCGTCTAAAATCCAAATTACCACATCGGGAGTGTTTTCATCGCCAAGAGCAGCGATCGCATTCACAGCCTCAGTCCCAGACTCCACCTCTGCGATCGCACCCAAGTCAGGGTACTGTTCGCAAGCGACCCGCAGACCCAGCCGGAAGATGGGGTCGCCTTCAATCACCAACAATTGCAAATTGGTCATAAGTAGAAGGAAGAAGGATTAGTTAACTGTTAACTGTTAACTGTTAACTGTTTATTCAGGAAGTAAATTACCATCGGGAGATGCGGGAGGTTCAGCAGGAGCAGGTACTTCCTGAGCAGGCGGAGCCGGTTCTGGTTCAGGTGGCGGCGCATATTCCTCTTGTGGTGGCGGCGGTGAATATTCTTCTTGTGGCGGTGGCGAATATTCCTCTTGTGGTGGGGGTGAATATTCCTCTTGAGCAGGAGGGGAATAAGGCTCCTGTGGTCGAGCGGGAGGCTCCTGTGGTTGAGCGGGAGGCTCCTGTTGTTGAACAGGAGGCTCCTGTTGTTGAGCAGGAGGGGAATAAGGCTCCTGTGGCGACGCAGGTTCACTATATTGAGCAGCCGGTTCCGCCGCAGGCGGAGGAGCAGAGATCGCATCGCGTTCTGCGGCCCAGCGAGCGATCGCACCTTGGGCTTCCGAGTAGAGCGTGCGACCATAGCCAATCTGAGCAGCCATACTGATTGCCGCGCTCAGGCTTCCTTGAGCTGCCAACTCAGATGCTTGAGTGAGAATAGGTCTGTCTTGGGCGATTTGCAGTTGGGAAACCCATTGAGAGATATTGGCTTGAGCTTGAGCATATAGCGCCCGATTGTTCTTAATCTGGGAAGCTTGCTCAATAGCCTCAGCCAGCTTGCCCAGCTTAGCCAAAGCTTGCGCCTGATTTAACAGGGGTTGGTCTTCGACTATTTGAATACTTTTCGTCCACTGCGCGATTAGGGTTTGCGCCTCTATCCGTAGGGGACGGCCTTGAGCCACCATCCTCGCTTGCGCGATCGCGGCATTCAACCCTTCAGCAGTTCCCGGCGCTGCTAACTGCCTGGCCATCAAAACGTATGGCTGGTCTTCAATACGAAGGATTTCTTTGCGCCAGTAAGCTACCAAAGTTTGGGCATGAACCCGCCTCGGTTTGCCGGGATCGATAGTTTGGGCTTGGTCAATAGCGAGTTGGAACGCGATCGGTTGACCAAAACTGGCGATCGTGCTCGCCATTTGCAGCCGCAGCAAATCTTGAAACTGTACCTCTAAGTCCTTAATTTGATCTTGAGCTTGTTTGTAAAGAGGGCGATCGGGGGCAATTTGAGCCGCTGCCGCTTGCCCTTCTAACAGTGCAAAAATATGTTGTGGCAGTGGCGTACCGATCGACTGATTCCACGTAACAGCCTGAGCGCGACCTAGCTGCATCAAATCTTGAGCTTCAGCATAGAGAGCAGAATCCGCCGGAATTAAATTAGCAGCCGCGATCGCCCCATCCAGGTTTTTTTCCTGCAACCGCTGACGCGCTATACCTAGCAAAGCGCGGCTCCAGCTTACAATCTGGGCTTCTCCCTTCGTATAGGCAAAAAGCTTCTTCCCGATTTTGCCAGCTAAAGCGATCGCCTCTCCCAAGTTCTCAAGACCTCCCTCAGCGGCTAACTCCTTAGCTTCTCGGAGGCGCTGCCAACCTTGCCTTTCCAGCGTAATTTGCTCTACAAGCTCATTAAAGCGTTTTTGGCCCCAAAAAATATTGTCCAATTTAAACAGAGCTTGAGCGTACTCCGAAGCTTTCCTCAAATCCTCTGCCTTCAAAGCTTCTTGCGCTTTGTCATAGAGCTTTTGGCCCTCCTCCCAATTATTCTGCCACCCAGCAACAGCCGTTTCCACTTCCGAGTAAGCTGGGCTACTTTTGGGAATTTTACCTACAATCTCCAGAGCTCCCTGCAAGTCTCCCGCTTCAATTTTCGCAGTTGCCAGCCCCAAAATAGCTTTCGACCATTCCCCAGTAAGTTGTAGAGATTGTTCGTGAAGAGGATGCTCCGGCGGCCAACTTTCAACCAAAGCCAAAGCTTCTAATATTTGCTCCAACTTCCCAGAGTTAGCTGCTTGCTGAGCGCAATAGAGCCTTTCCCCATCCGCTGCCACAGGGGATAGCTGCTGGCAGTTAGGCGGTGGCTGCACGGCGAGCAACCACAGAAGTGCACCGGCACCAGTTACACCAAATGCCAACAAGACAGCCAACCACATCAATTGCCATTGCCAAAAACCTCTTTTGCCGCCTTTCGCTTTGCCTCTAGAGGCAGACGAATCTAAAAACTCGTCGGCTGTCTTTAAATCGGCCTGCGAATTTGGGGATGGGTTGTACCTTGCTGGTGGTTTGGGGAATTTGTCAGATTGTCGTCTTGCCATTACTTCAGCCTGTCCTGTAATGCTCTATAGAGCTTAACCCAATTGGGAGGTATACAGCTTACCAAGGAATCGAAGATTGTGAAGAAATAAGAAGAGTTTTGAGCTTTAAGTTTGTTTTAAGTTTTGAGATTGCTTCATTACTTCATTGCACTCGCAACGCTAACCCCTACAAATAAGCTACCCCAAAACGGTTTTAAGGCTACAAGAGTAGTAATGCCCCCGCTCCCCTATCCTGCTTTAAGAAGCTTTTGGCGTATCATTTTCAGGCTGTGCGATCGCAGCATCAGGTAAACGGTAGCCGAAAAAGTCGATCCGATAATCCGCGATCCGAACGCCAGTTTGCTGTTCGATTTGCTCAATTAACTCTTTAGGCAATTCTACGTGAACGTCTAGGATTTGTTCGGTATCAAGACAGTTGACGTGAGAATGGGAGTCACTGACATTACCGTACAACCGCCCCTCCGAACGCTCAATGCACTCAATAATTCCCTCTCTTGAGAGCGCTTCTAAATTTTGATATACAGAAGTATGACCGATCGCCTTACCTTGCTGATTTAAGCGATCGTAAATTTCACGAGCTGAGAGGTGTTCCCTTGCTTGCCAGAGCAGTTCAAGTATAAAGCGGCGCTGGCGGCTCAGACGCATACCCATTGTCTGACAGCGGTTCAAAGCATCTTCTAAAGAACGAATTGGTTTCACGACCGTCGCCTCATTTTGCCTGCTCAATGTGGGATTCCGGTGCAATGTAATGGACACGGACTCTCTTAAACTTAATTCTATCTTAAGACTATGGACTCTTCCCACGCAGGGTCAGGAAGATGGGGAAGATGGGGGGAGCAACTTAATTAATTAAAAATTAAAAATGCAAAATTAAAAAAATGCAAAATTAAAAGTTACAATTTTTAATTTTTAATTTTTAATTTTTAATTTTAATTAATCGGAGGGGAGGATGAGGAGAATTTGGCTTTTCTTGTGCGTTAGGATTCAGCTAATGTCTTCAACCTTCTCTCGTCGAAGACTAATAAATCCTTTTGCCTTCCCGCTCCCCTGCTCAAGAGCTGCCC
>NZ_JAQMUA010000017.1:0-12870 GCF_028330895.1 Kamptonema animale CS-326
GTGTATCCCAATTAGCCATTAGCAATTAGCCATTAGCCATTAGCCATTAGCAATTAGCCATTAGCAATTAGCCATTAGCAATTAACCATTAGCAATTAGCCATTAGCCATTAGCCATTAGCCCAAACCCAAATCCGTGACAGCCCCCACACTACTCGAAGAAACTAACTTTGCATATTTAGCCAATACGCCAACAGTATAGCGGGGTTTAGGAGCCTTCCAATTAGCACGTCTGCGCTCTAATTCTGCATC
Organism: Kamptonema animale CS-326; assembly: GCF_028330895.1. Classification (NCBI taxonomy): domain Bacteria; kingdom Bacillati; phylum Cyanobacteriota; class Cyanophyceae; order Oscillatoriales; family Microcoleaceae; genus Kamptonema; species Kamptonema animale. The sequence continues at coordinate 252 of NZ_JAQMUA010000017.1, forward strand.
CGAAATATTAATTTGCAACAAACGACCAGGGGCATCAATTGTAATCGAATCCCCCTCTTCCACAAGTGCGATCGCGCCTCCAACTTGGGCCTCCGGTGCCACATGACCTACCACCATTCCGTAAGTCCCACCAGAGAAGCGTCCATCAGTAATTAACCCCACAGAATCGCCTAAACCAGCACCAATAATTGCCGAAGTTGGGGCCAACATTTCCCGCATTCCCGGCCCACCTTTTGGCCCTTCATAGCGGACGACAATCACATCTCCAGCTTTGATTTTTCCTGCTAGAATTGCATCTAAACAGTTTTCCTCAGATTCAAATACCCGTGCTGGGCCAGTAATTACTGCTTTCTTAATACCAGTAATCTTAGCAACTGCACCTTCCGTTGCCAGATTTCCCCTCAAAATTGCCAAGTGTCCTTGGGTGTACATGGGATGATTCCAAGGGCGAATTACATCTTGGTTAGAGCGAGGTTCCGAGGGAATATCTGCCAAAACTTCGGCAATAGTTTGACCTGTAATTGTAAGAGCATCACCGTGCAACAAACCGCGATCGAGGAGCATCTTCATCACTTGCGGAATGCCACCAGCTTGATGTAAATCTGTAGCGACATAGCGACCACTAGGTTTAAGGTCGCATAGCACTGGAACTTTAGCTCTGATCGTTTCAAAATCATCAATAACTAATTCTACGCCGGCTGCATTGGCGATCGCTAACAGGTGTAGCACTGCATTTGTCGAACCGCCTACCGCCATAATCACCGCGATCGCATTTTCAAATGCCTTGCGAGTCAAAATCTGGCGAGGAAGTAACTGCGATCGAATCGCCTCCACCAACACCACCGCCGATTTTTGGGCACTTTCAGCCTTTTCTGCATCCTCAGCAGCCATCGTCGAAGAATAGGGCAAACTCATCCCCATTGCTTCAAAAGCCGAAGACATCGTATTGGCAGTATACATCCCCCCACAGGAACCCGCACCAGGGCAAGCTTTGCGTTCAACTTCCAACAGTTCTGCATTATCAATTTTGCCAGCACTGTATTGACCAACAGCTTCAAAAGCGCTAACAACAGTCAAATCCGAACCATTATGATGCCCCGGTTTAATCGTGCCACCATAGACAAAAATAGCAGGTATATTCATGCGGGCGATCGCAATCATCGCCCCCGGCATATTCTTATCGCAGCCGCCAATCGCCAGCACCCCATCCATGCTCTGGCCATTACAAACCGTCTCAATCGAATCAGCAATCACCTCCCTAGAAACCAGAGAATATTTCATCCCCTCAGTTCCCATCGAAATGCCATCGCTGATCGTAATCGTACCGAACATCTGGGGCATAGCACCCGCTTGCTTCACCCCAAATTCCGCCTTCAGGGCCAAATCGTTCAAACCCATATTGCAGGGAGTAATCGTGCTGTACCCATTGGCAACACCTACAATCGGCTTAGTAAAATCCCCATCGCCAAAACCGACGGCCCGTAACATCGCTCGATTAGGCGATCGCTGAGTTCCTTGAGTAACAACGTGACTTCTAAAATTTTCCGACATGATCTATTTCCTTTGTCTGTTCACTGGCGGCAGTTGACCGAAGCCTGCGAACATTCAACAGCCAACACTGACATCTAGAATTAATTGTCTCAGAATCCTTGACAGTTTGGATCGCCGTAGAAAAGATAGTCTTGGGTATCGCAAATAACCCCTGAAAATCACAAGTTGGAGCCAGAATCTGTGCCGATCTGGGATAATCTCTGTGATTTACAATACCCACGACTCTCCAATAAGACTTACGCTTACAGTAAGGCTAGTTGCTAAACCGCTCAGAGGGCGGGGTTACGAGCAAGTCTTGGCTTAAGTCTTATCCAACTGAAAAAATTACGAGGCAAATGACATGGAGGCCGATGAAATTCTGAGGCAATATGCGGCCGGAGAAAGAAATTTTCGCGAAATCGACCTGATGGGCTGCAACCTCAAAGGAGTAGACTTGAGCGATGCCAACTTTAGTCGGGCAAACCTGCAAAAAGCCAACTTGAGCGGAGCATTACTCATCGGAGCTAACCTGCGAGAGGTGAAACTAATCGGGGCTGAGTTGAGCGAAGCCAACCTCAGCGACTCTAACCTCATCGGTACTGACCTCACAAACGCTAACCTGAGCGGAGCTAATCTCACTGGGGCTAACTTGCGGGGTTCAATGGCGAGAGATATCAACCTGAGCAAAGCAAATTTAAGCGGAGCCAACCTGACAGAAGCCAATCTAACGGGAGCAAATTTATTTGCGGCCAACCTAACGGAAGCAAGCACGATCCGCACCAACTTAATTAAATCAGTCCTGAGTTGGGCAACTCTCAAGGGAGCAAACCTCACAAACGCTCTTTTGAACGAATCAGTTCTAGAGAGAGCTAACCTGACTCAGGCAATTCTCAGCGGCGCATCCCTCAACGGTGCTAACCTCAGCGGAGCAGACTTGCGGCAAGTAATCATGATTGGGTCTAACCTCAGCGATGCTAACTTGACTCAGGCAAACCTGAGAGTAGCAAATGTGAGCTGGTCAACTTTGCGCGGGGCTAATTTGACCGGAGCTAATTTGTACCGAGCCAAATTGAATTGGTCAAATTTAAGCGGGGCGATTCTAGTAGAAGCAGTTTTGATTGACGCTAACATAGATCGCGCCAACTTCCGGGATGCAGATATGAGAAGGGCAATTATGCCCAACGGTACCACCTATGATTAGGAGTCCTTTAAAAATAGAAATTCTTTAAAAAATTACGATTAGGAGTTTTTACTTTTTGTATTTATTGCCGCCAGTTTATTTCTGCACAAATTATATGCTATGCCAGAAGTAGGACTACCCGCGCCTGCACTGGCTAAGAGTTTAGGAGGAAGCGCAGATGGATGCTAGAGAACTGCTCGATCGCTACGCATCGGGACAAAGAGATTTTGCGGAAGCAAATCTGATGGGCGCAAACTTAACAAAGGCATTTTTGGAAGGGGCAAACTTAGCAAGAGCGTCTTTAGCAGGAGCAGACTTGAGTCGGGCCTCTCTATACGAGACTAACCTCTCAGGCGCTTTCCTCTACAGCAGCAATCTGAGTTTTGTAAAGCTAGGGAAAGGATATCTCACCGATGCCGATATGACAAAAGCCGATCTCAGAGGAGCTTTTTTAGTCAAGTCGCAACTTACGGGAGCGAAACTCAGCGGAGCGACTCTGGCGGGGGTAAACCTACGCTCTGCTAACTTGTCAGGGGTGAATCTGTGCGGCGCGAATCTGAGCGGGATTAATCTGCGCTATGCCAAGCTCACAGGAGCTAACCTGAGTTGGGCCAATATGAGCCGAGCTAGATTGAGCGGAGCTGTGCTGGATGGAGCCAATCTTACGGGCATCAACTTTAGTAAAGCTCATTTGGTGAATGTTGACTTTCACGGGATGGACTTGAATGGAGTTAATTTTAGCGAGGCCAAACTTAAAGATGCGAATTTTTGCGCCTGTAACCTCACAGCAACTAACTTCAGCGGTGCAGAATTACAACGGGTAAATTTGCAGGATGCAGCTCTGAATGGAGCTAACTTGAAGGAGGCTAATCTTAATGAAGCTAACTTGAGTTATGCAATTCTGATGAGGGCTGACTTATCTGGCGCTATTTTGAGTCGGGCAGATCTGAGCGCGGCTAATTTTAATTTAGCTATTTTACAGGAGGCTGACTTGAGCGATGCCAACCTGGAAGGAGCTTATTTGTGGAAGGCGGATCTTTCACGGGCGGTGCTACGAGGAGCTGATTTACGTAATGCCAGTCTCAGAGGAGCTACTATTGAGGGGGCAGACTTGCAGGATGCGAATTTGAATGGCGCTACCTGGCCTAATGGTAATATTTGCGAATAAGGGCAGGCTCAGGATTACTTGCTCTCGATGACAAAAATACCTTGTTTTTGTGTAAGTCCTACAAACAATATTTTTAGTACGTCCAGATTCGGAATAAGCTGGAGTAAATAAGGTTAGAGGAAAAGCTAATGATGATGAAAGCGGAAGATATTATGACTACAGAAGTAGTCACCATTCGTGGTTCAGCAACAGTAGCTGAGGCGGTGGCGATGATGAACGATCTATGTTTGCGTGCCTTGATTGTTGAACGCCGCCACGAGCAGGATGCTTACGGGATCGTGACTGAGACAGACATTGTTTACAAGGTAGCAGCCTTTGGAAAAGACCCAGCAAATGTTCGGGTCTATGAGATTATGACTAAGCCCTGTATTGTGGTAAATCCTGAGTTGGGCGTGGAATATGTGGCTCGCCTGTTTGCCAATACTCGGATTCGCCGCGCTCCTGTAATTAGCAATACGTTGGTGGGGATTATCTCGATCACGGATATTCTTAGTAAAAGCGATTTTGTAACTAAACCAAAAAGTATTTTACTAGAACAACAAATCGAGAAGGCGATCGAAGATGCAAGAACGGCTTGTAGAGAGAAAGGCGCTACTTCTAAAGAGTGTGCTGTTGCTTGGGATATTGTGGAAGAATTGCAAGCTGAAGCTTCTCACCAGCGGGCCATAAAGATTGAAAAGACGGCATTCGATCTCTATTGTGAGGAGAATCCAGAGGCAGCAGAAGCGCGGATGTACGAGAGTTAAAGCTTTATAAGCAGTAACAGGACTTACCCACGCTTAACGTAACGCCGCCCGGAAAGGCGGTCAAGTCACCGCCCAGAGGGCGGCGTTACTAATGGTTTTACTTATGTTACAAAAACTCTTAAACTAATCCCACTAAAGCCTCACCGCGCTGATAAAATGTGCGAGCATAATCAGTCCACATTCCTTGTCCCCAGTACCGAAAACAGCTTGTTTGAAGTAATAAGTTATACATCAAAGCTTGCTGATATTCAGGTTGCTTAGTGACTGAAGAATCTTGCTGTAATAAAGTGTCATACTTTTTGTGAAATGCAGCGCTGAGTTGAGTCATGGGGCCTAAAACATTTTCATATCCTTTAACCCAACTCAAATCATTTGTCCAAGAAGCGCCGTCCATGTGAAAATTGTGGTCTGTTTGTTTCAAATCTTCTATTGCTTTTTCTACTGCTTCTGGCGTAGCATTTTCCGGCGAAACTCGCTGCCATATTTTGTGTTGATTAACTGCTTGACAAGGGGGATAATTGTCAGGATTCACACCTGCTGCTTCAATTATCTCTAAATATTCAGTGCCATTAAGGGCGACAACACCTGATTTTCCGCCGCCTTGTTCGCGGACTTCATGGCAAGCTTTGAAGAAAGCACTAGGAAATTCATTCATCATTACACCGCCATTTTCCCCGTCAGCAATTTGAGTAACTAAAGAGGGAATAGTAATGTTATCAATTTGTTGTTTGTTCCGCCCTTTTGCCTCATAATAGGGCTGCATTTGACCTACTAATTTAGTATCAGAACCTTGAGTTTTAATCAAGATAGTAATACTGACTATTTCGCCAGAGGAATTACGGGCGACTAACCGATTGGGGATATATTTTCTATCCTGTTGTAGCGGGGAACCGTCTAAATTTTCGATTGAATGTTCCTGCACCATTAGCCAACGATAGCCGCATTCTTTCAGAGCCTTAATATATTCATAAAGGGTATCTGGATGATTGGGCAAGTGCATTTCTGGAGGAGAAAAACCTTTAACGCGCTTCAAAGCATCGTAGCCAAAAATAGCAGCAAAGTGATGCTGCCATGCAACTATTTGTAGTTTAATATCGGGAATTGGGGTAGAGGGAACGACGGCGTGACTCCACATCGTCCCTAACCATTCTACATAAGGTTGATACTGGGGATCGCAGGTAATTCGTTTGAGATTGTTAAGTATATCTTCGCGGCCCATTTGGTGCAATCCCCACAACAAATTACCTGAATAATCGAGCATAATCCGAGGATTACAACCTTCAGCAATCAATTTAGGAATAAATTCTCCCATCCGGCCATAGCAATAGGCAAATACCTCTGCATTGTGGTTGTCTCCTTGGCCGGGATGTTCAAACATATACTGGAGATTGCTGATTGGGGAACCATTAATTCCCGCAGGTACAGTGGGTTGGTGCATATGTAAAGCACAGGCAAATCCCGCCGCAATGTCTTTCAATTGTAAATTTGTACTGGGTAAAAATACTGGCAGATTTTCTTGAACTGCTGCACTGATTTCTGCTTCAAAACCGCAGATATTGGGTAATTCTGAGTTTAATTCTTCTAAAACGGGTAGGTTAAGAGCTGGAGTTTGTGCGATCATTTAATTTTCCTGGCTATTCACTGCCATTATACTCTGATGTGAGCTTTTATATAAACTATTCCCAGGCTTGTAACTGGTTAATCCAATTTTGGACTAAAGCGGCAATCCGATCTCTCCGCGTTTCAAAAGTGGCCGCTATCCAGATAAAAATAATGCCAAAGCCTAAACCGATTACCCATTTAATAAAGGGATAGTCGAAAATGAGAATTACTAACTGATAGAAAGCATTGATTAAAAACACTACACTGCCAATGAAAAGAAAAGCTCGAATTCGCAAGCCTAAGCCAGCTAAAAGTGCTGCTAAACTAAACATTGCAGGTACTAAACCATTGCCGTGCTGAGTTAGTAAAGCTACGCCGCAAATTAATCCCGATCCTACCATGCGTAATAGATGTTTAGTATCTTTTTGCTGAGGTAATTTAAGTTCAGGATCTACTTGAGCAATGTATAATAAAGTGAATCCCAAAGGTGTTACGTATAACTCTGGCTGAGTTAACCCTATGCGATCGAACCAGCGCCAAAGTACCCAGTCAATAAGTAGGGAACTAATGTAAGTAAAGCGGATTTGGTTGTTATCCCAAGCTAGGAAGATATAGAAGGCGGCTGTTATTAGTAAACTAAGGAGATGAAATTCACCGCGACTTTCTGCAATCGCAATTATTGGTAGGAGAAATGCGACTACTTTCCAAGGTTTTTTTGACCAACCCCAAGTTTCCCAAGGTAGGACGTAGATACAATAGGCAAATACTGATGCGATCGCAGTTTTCCACAAAAATAGCGGCCCGGTAATCAAGCGGACTAGGGGTGTATTTAGCCAGTAAAGCCTAATAGCAAATGCTTCAATCCAACCGATATAAACCCAGGTTTCTCCCCATTGAGGATAAGGATGATTGCGACCTTGAAAAATTGCATATTGAACTAGAAAAGCACCAGTTCCTAATCCTAAAAACATCGCTGGCTGGATGGGATTAGCTGAGGCTACAACTAGGAGTAAGCTACTACAAATCCAGTGGATGTGAGCAATATTTTTTATTTCTTGGGGGGTAAGGCGCAAGTAATTAATTAACCAAGGATAAAGCAGACGATAGGCATAGACAATCGTAGTACCCAGAGTTGCTAAGGCAATTAATCCATCGCCAATAGCGCCGCCTGATAATTGGCTGAGTTGATAAATGAGTAATTCGCAGGTAGAAAGGGAAATGCCGATTATTCCTAAATAAACAAGGGGTTTGAATTCTGGTTTCCTTCTACCAACGCCGATAATAATTAAGGATATGCCTAAAGAAGTTAAGCCAGTCCAACTGGTGAAAGTGTGCGATCGCAAAATTAATCCCAATGTACCATAAAGCAATGGTATAATATGAATACTAGGGAAAATGTCGCGATTTGAATCTCTATTTCTCCACCAATCTCCTAACAGTTGAGTAACTAAACCCAAGGCGATATTTGCAATTGCCAAATAAACTGTTTGACGGTCTGTAAAGCCTAATACTTCTGCTGTTAGTAATTCTAAGGCCCAAGCTAACCCGTAAATTGCCCAAGGTGAAGGTTGTTGATAGCTACGGTAAGCAATAGCTGCTATGGTTACAAGAACTGTAATAATGGCTTGAATTGATGGACTAAAAGTAATATAAGTGAATTTTCCGTACAAACCAAAGGAGTGAATTGTTAAACTTACTAATAATAAGCAACAGATTAATATCGCCCAATTATCTGCGGCTTTTCCGTAAATTTGCTTGAGTGGTAATTGGTTATTTTCCGTCTCTCTAAGGCTGGTAGTACGAATTAAAAAATCCCGAATTAGCCACAAACTGGTAAGCGCGATCGCACCTACTATTAACCAAGCTGATGCTGATTGTCTGGGAAATCCTAGAACTCCTTCTAAAAGTAAACTACCGCAGAAAGTTAGTCCAAATCCTATGGTAGTTACTGCTAAAGAAGATCGGGGTAAATAGTAAGTATTGATTAACATCAACCCCGTTGCTATGCTCAAACTAATTAATCGATTTCCTGGTGAACTTAGCGTCAGAACTTGAACAGCTAGCAAAGCAATTGTACTTAATACGATTGCTGTCCTTCTTTGACGTAAATCTGTGTATTTGCCAACAGTAGTTAAAGCAATCGGTGTTACTAGCCACGACAAAGACCAATCCAGATAATTTAGGGAACTTTTGTATGACGTTCCATAATAATCGCTTAATAAAATAAAGCTCAATCCAGCTAAAGCTAATCCTAAGTGCCAACAACTTTTGACGGCTAAAGGTAATAGATTTAGCCTAAAATCGCTCACTGTTTCTACGTTGGCATTTGCTTTGACAAATAATCCCCATTCTACTAGCATTATTGATAGCATGATTATTGACCATAGGGCTTGATTGAGAGTGGGAAAAAATAGGTGTATCCCAGAAAATATTGTTGACAAGCCGATAATGTGAGTTAGGTAAACGGGGATTTCAATGTTAGGATTTAAGGGTGTGAGATTAGGTGTAGATAATGAAATTTGACTAGGATTTTCTGCGATCGCATATTGCCATGTCACCCATGATAAAACAAATGTAGAGCATAGTAAATTCAGCGTTCCTAGAAGAGGATTGATTGAACTGATAATCGTTAAAATTATCCCGAAAAAAAGTGAAATTCCTTCTCCAAAGCCAGCAAGTTGAGGCTGTCGCTGACGATACAGCCATTGTGTTAAACTAACTGTTAAAATTAGGTAAGGAAATAGTGCTAGGCTCAGCAATGTCCAAGGATTTCCCTCAGAATTAGTGAGTTGAGTTAAAATAGCTAGAGTTTGTGTTTTAAATTCAAAGGGAATTAGCCGCCAAAATAGCAAAATTGCCTGAAGTCCAATCCCAAATAAAATTAACAAATCAATCCGTCGCCAGAATCGAACTAAGCGACTACTAAAAAACCATAATGCCAGGCCGCTAACTGCGAGCGCTTGACCTGGAATATCCCATATAGAAACCCACCAACCGATAGCTAATAAAACACCTCCCGCTGCTTCCCAGTTGAATACTTTTGCAGGAGTAGGATGAGTAGATATATCGCTTTGTTGCTGTTGGTCTAGCCATGCTAAAAGCGCCCCACAAATACCCAACGCTAAACCCAATTGATTAATTTCTATACCTTTAACAAATATGGCTCTTCCTAGCAAGATTGCCAAAGCATAGACTACTAAAGCTGCTTTTTTAGAAGGAAGAAAATCGGTTCTTAAAGCTAATGTTTGGCTTACATCCTCTCCCTCTTTTAGAGTTGATTTCGGCTGACGAGTTTGATAGAATGTAATAATAGCTGTGCTAATTGTCCCCAAATAAACAGCAATTAATGCTCCTCCCGGTAATATCCAGCCAGAATGCAAATAACTCAAAGCTAAATGATTAATAGCAGTTAATTTAGTGGTTTCTGGCTGTCTTTCCGATTGCTTTTGAACGAGTTTCCAAGTAATGAATGTCAGAATTAAGGCTGCCACTAATGCTACTACCCAATTTAAGGAATATTGCCATAGTCCAAAAGTATCCATTGCCCAAAAATTGATCGGTACTAGCAATAATGTCACCAGTTGCAAAGTTTGAGCTGTCAATTGCAAATTATTCTGTTTACTGACCCAGGTGCTAATAGCCCAAAATGTCAAAGTATAACTTAGTAAAACTCCATATTGTCCAGCAGCAGGAAAACGCTCCCACTGAGAAGCGGCGAGAACTCCAGAGGATATTACTACTAAAAATACTCCTAAAAATAGCAGCCAAACTACACTTAGTTCTGCCATGAGTGACTGCAAAACTGATGTAATAAAATTGGGAGTAGCAGGAGATTTTACCTGTGTTTGGGGAATAGTGTTAGCAGGTAAAAGAGGTGTTGTTGCTGTAGGAATTCTAAAAGGCTCGGCTGCTGGTTCTGGTAGGCGACATACTAGGTATTTGTAGCATAGTTGTTTGACCTGAGTTTCTGAGAGTAAACCCAGATGCAGCCAAGCATCTAGACCGGCTAATAATTGCGGGTGAGAAGCTTGAACAATCAACTCAATTTCATTTGGCTGACTTGGTGGGGAGGACATCAGTTCTAGCTTTTATGATTTGGTTTGTTTCCAGTTTACAGCTAATTTTAAACAAAATAAGAAATTATCGATCGCTCTTAATACCAAGGGTGTTGCAACTCTATTTTGATCTTGAGGTAATATGGAGATAATTTCTAGGAGGCGATAGAGATGACAACTGTGTCCAACGAAAAAGCAGCTATTATCCGTACAGAACGAGGATTGACGATCGCAGGCACTCGAATTACGCTGTATCAGTTGATGGACTACATTCATGCTGGTTATCCCCCAACTTAATCCGTCTTAAGTTCTACGTCACCGACCGACAGTTTGATGCAGCTATGTCTTACATTGAGGCACACTCTGCTGAAGTCGAAGCAGAATATCAAATTGTTTTACAGCAAGCAGAAGAAATTCAGCAATACTGGGAAGATCGTAACCACGAACGTTTTGCCCAAATTGCAGCAATACCTCCAAAACCTGAGCAAGAAGCAATTCGCGCTAAGCTTAAAGCTTGGAAAGCTAAGATTGAGTCTGAAGAGTAAAGCTTGACAAACAAAAGTTGTATCCAGTAAAGTCTACTATCTAATGTGGCTGTTATTTAATAAATGTCGGTCAGCGGTGAGGTTCTCCATGAAATTTGATTTGAACAAGGGGCAATTGATAAAGTGGAATGATGATAGGGGCTTCGGATTTATTAAACCTAGCGCTGGTGGTAGAGAAGTATTTTTGCATATCAGTGCCGTAAAAACAAAGGGTCGCCGCCCAAAAATTGGAGACACAATTTTCTATAAATTGACAATGGGAACGGATGGAAAATTTTGCGCTTCTGATGCTTCAATTCAAGGCGTTATTTCTCAATCTTCAACTACACAGAAAATCAAGACTTCGCCAGCTAAACGGAAAAGAAAGAAAGGTGGGTTACTCGAAACTACTATTGGCGTTGGGGTTATAGCTACCATTGGGCTTTTTCAGATGCAGTTGCTCCCTAGTCGTTCCCCTATGCCAATTACATCAATTACAAAACCAAACTGTGTTATCAAAGGTAACATCTCGATTTCCACAGGGAATAAGTTTTATCACGTTCCAGGGATGGAAGACTACGATGGAACAATCATTGATTTTGCAAAAGGAGAAAAGTGGTTCTGCTCTGAATCAGAAGCGGTAGCAGCAGGCTGGCGCAGAGCCCCAAGGTAGCGTCACCAGCCCAATAAGTGAGAATAAAGAGATTGTCTGCGATCGCAAACCCATCTCTACACGATCGCGCATCTAATCCAGCTTTTCCCCACTTAGAATAAAAATCGGATCGACAGCCGCAAAAGTTTGATGAATCCCCCGCGTTTCCAAACGATTAACCGCCGACTGCACCACCTCAATATTGCGAACTTGTAACTCTGCAAACCCTTCAGAAAGAGCATACAAACTCTCTAAATTTCCCGCAGTAGCAACAACTCGACCTTGGGGTTGCAAATACCGCCAAACTTCTTGGAGAATTACCTTAAGTGGTCTACCTCCCTCAATACAAACTCGGTGAGGACGAGAGGGTAAATCTTTAAGGCATTCTGGGGCACTACCTTCAATTACTTCTACATTTTTGAGCTCGAAGCGATCGCAATTTCTGCGAATCAAACTCGCTACTTCCTCATCGCGTTCTATGGCAATAATTTGACCTTTAGGACATAATAAACCTGTTTCAACTGCGATCGTTCCAGTGCCCGCGCCGATGTCCCAAACCACCGAGTCTGCTTGCAGCCGCAAATGCGAAATTAACAGCAGCCTGCTTTCTCGTTTACTCATCGGAATACCGGGTAAACGCTCAAATAAATCATCAGAAATACCGGGGGTAACATAGGGCCAAAGCATAATAAGAAGGGGCTAGGGGCTAGGGACTAGGGAAAGAAGGGGATAGGGACTAGGGATGAATATAGAAAAAGGGGTTAGGGACTAGGGATGAATATAGAAGAACTATCTAACTCATAAATACACTCTCTTTAAGAAAATCAAGAGTAATGCTATGGGTGCTATAGGTTTTTGTGAATAATTCTATCACTTTGACAGTGTAGAAATATTAATAATTAATCTTTTACTACCTTAAACGTTTTGAGGGTTGGATCGCTGCATCCTGTTATACATCCACCCAAAATCAAGACTTCTTGTAGATATTCTACCGCTTCCTGGGTGATGATTTCACCGGGAATCAAAATTGGTATTCCGGGGGGATAGGGACAGATGAGCTCAGCACTGATGCGATCGCAAGCCCTATCTACTAATACCACCTCCGCCGTTGCAAAGAAAGCGTCGCGCGGGGAGAGGAGATGGGGAGAGGGGGAGAGAGGGA
>NZ_JAQMUA010000154.1:0-5115 GCF_028330895.1 Kamptonema animale CS-326
TCCAGTTGGAGACGCACTGCTGATGGCTTTTGAGCAGTCTCTCCAAGAAGATTGGACTCCCGAAGTAAAGCAGGCGTGGACAGATGCCTACAGAGCAATTACTGCTTTGATGTTAAAGGGCGCAGGTGTAGATTCTTCACCAAAGGTTGTTGCAGATGAAAAAAAAGATGTCACCCACAATCAGCCAAAAAAATCAAAGACACAATTACTGAACGAATCTAAGCCGCTTGCACCGCCAACCGAGGAACAGAAAAAGCCTTTAGTACCAATTCAGTTGGATGGTGAAATTATCCAAAAAATGCTCTCGAAAATAACTGATGGTTATCAACAATTTCAAAGTCAATCATTCGTTCAGCGATTGGGTGAAGTTCTCAAAGGAATTTTAGACAAATTCATTGATAATTTTTGGAAACAACCAGCTTGGTTAGTTGCTGCTGTTTCAGCCGTTTTGTTCATCACAATTTATGTAAACGCGGAGGAAAATTCTCTGCTGGCAGAGATTTTGGAGGGTGCTGATGCTCTCAGTCTTGTCGTTGCTTTAGTTTTATTCATTAAAGAAGCACCGGATCGCAGAAAGCAATTTCACTACCAAGCTTGGAGTACAGTTGATGCAGCACACAGCGTAAAAGTTAGCTATGCAAGAATTTTGGCACTCCAAGATTTGAATGAAGATGGTGTTTCTCTCAGAGGTTTGGATTCTCCTGATGCAGAGTTAATAGCTATTAATCTCTCTGGGGCCAATCTGAGTGCAGCCAATTTGACTAACACCGATCTCAGTAATGCAAATTTGAGCCATGCCAACCTCGATAATGCTAACCTCAGTCAAGCTAAACTTGCGGGTGCAAATCTCAGCCATGCCAAGCTAGATTTTGCTCGCTTGAGTCAGGTTAATCTCAGTAATGCCAACCTCAGTGACGCTAGTTTAATTTGTGCGGACTTGAGCAACGCAAATATGAGCGGTGTCAATTTGAAAAATGCTAGTTTGAGTGGTGCAAATCTCAAAGGTGCCTACCTAAGCGGTGCAAATCTCAAAGGTGCTAAAGTTAGCATTTCGGACTTGAGTGGTGCTTTGCTCGCAGGCGCTGTTATGCCTGATGGCTCAAAGTATAAGTCTCCCGAAGATGAGGTAAGTAGGCGGGTATAATTAAACGTTAAAAACCTATTCATTTTGGCTTTGTACATTTATACAGTTTGAGTTGAGTTTAAAATGCTGAAGCTGATAACCTACTTGAGCGCTTCTCCAATCAGCTATTTGATTAACTGTCCAGCCTTTGGTATTTAAGCACAAAACTTCTGCTCTTTTTCTCGTCCTTTCTGGCAGTTTTGGATTGTGACTTAACTCCAACAATATGCTAAGTCTTAACCGACGAAAGCAATGGCTATACTTTTGCCTACGTCCTAAGATTAAACCCCTGTAGCAGTAAAAGCAGCCCAATGATAGGGATTAGCAAAAGGGCAAGGTTTGCGATTGCGTGTTTGCTGCAAAGATGCTTCCGCGATCAAGCGTTGTCCTTGGGGTAACTGAGCAAAGATTTGTGTAATTTGACTTTGAAAATCGCTCAATAAAGTTTCAAATTCCTCGCTAGTTAAATCTCGAAGCCATTTCTGAGCAGAATTAAGCGCGATCGCAATATCTCCCACCTGTATTCTCTGAAGCTGACTGAGATTGTCGTAAAACTTGCCGATCAAAAACAATGTCGAAACGTCGCTCACTTTCCAAAGACTACTGACAATACTGGGAGTGCCAGCATACATCAAACCCGCTGTCAAGCTAACACAATCAATAATATTTTTTACCTCCCCAGCGCCAGTTTCACAACCGGAGAGAGTCAGTAATCGACATTGGCGCAAGTCGAGATTAAAAATTTCCTCCAATGTTAGAGAGTCCTTACCAAAAAACAAAGCCGATTGCAAAGGATGTTCAAAATTTAACAAACTCTGACAGGCGAAGTGGATGCCAATACTCTGTTGCTGTTGCTCTCTTTGAATGAGCTGGCGATCGCCAACCCCAATTAATTGATAAAGTGCCTCTTTTACCCCAATTCTATCCCCTAAAGTTTCTGTACTTGGGAAATGCTGACGAATCGCGCTCATTTCCAGATTGCTATAGATCGCATCTTTAGTAAAATTCTGAACAGCAAAGAGTTCCCGCACTGGCGAAGTCCCTCGGAGATTACGCCGCCCAATTTGGCTCAGGCGCAACATTTGACAACTTGGAGCATAGCGAATACCTCTGGAAAATCTGTCAATTAAATATTGAGGAGATGAGGAAGATGAGGAAGATGGGGAGCAGGGGAGCGGGGGGGCGGGGGAGATGGGGAGAGGGAATAGGAAAGACGAAGATTTCCCCTCTGCTCCCCCGCTCAAGAGCTCAAGAGCTCCTCTGCTCCTCTGCTCCTCTGCTCCCCTGCTCCCCTGCTCCCCATCTCCTCTGCTCCCCCGCTCCCCCTCTCCCTCACTTCCCAAAGGCAAAGCATGAATCGGTAGCAGGTGCAAAAATCGGTGTCCGATCGCAATCAAGCGATCGCAATGTTCGGGAATGCGCTCTACAATCCGATCGATTTGTAAAAGTTCCGCTAGGCGGGTCAATCGAGCTGCTAGTTGATTTACCCAACGGCCTTTTTGTTCGGAATAAGCACTCAAATATTCGGCGGCCCAATCTTCCAAAGCATTTGCATTTTCTGGCGGACAAACCCAAACCAGAGGATGTTCGACTTCAGGGAGGATAATAAAACAAATCAACATTTCCTCTAAGTTTGCCCACTCGACGATCGCACAATTCCGATCTGGTAATAATTCCTGAATTTGTTCAAAGGCGATCGCCTCCACTTTTTGAGTGCTGCTAAAATACGGGTCAAAAGACACTATCTCGCGGGAAATCAACTCGTCCAACTGATGCCACAATTGAGTTAAGCGGGTGAAGTCCACACTCAGAGGCATTGAGGAATTATTCAGATCCGGTCTTTCTGCCCCTGAACTACCGCTAATATTGACTTCCAGCTTCGCTCCCCCATCGACTCGCTGCTGTTCTGTAGCTATTTCCTGTCGTAGCAAAACCAACTCATCTTGGACGTATTGGGGAAGTTCTGCTTTGGGAGTTAAGGAGTCATGGGCGAGGAGTTCCACCAGACTGCGAGCTTTGTAGCGCTGCGTATATTCTAGGGCTTTGGCGTAGTAATGAGATTGGTTAGCTCCTAGTTCCAGACAGACTTCCACCAGAGATTTGTAAAGCACAGTCCAGGTTTGAGCTAATTTTTGCAGGGTACTGGCTTCGCGATCGCTCCCCCCTCTGCGTTCTCCGCGTAGGAATTCCACTGTTTCCACAGCCGAGGCAAAAGTGTTGTAAGCTAGCAGCAATTCCCCCTGGGCTTGGTAGGCGAGGCCTTGGTAAAATAAGGTTTTGGCGTGGCTGTGGGGATGAGCTTCTCGCGTGTAGACTTCCAGGGCCTTGTCATAACAACTGACTGCTTTTTTAAGATGTTCAGGTCTGTTACCCAGCATCAACTCGCCAAAGGCTCGACCGAGATATGATTGCAGCATTGCCCAGCGATCGGGAGAGCCCGAACGGGTATAAATTGCACAAGCATTTTGATAACAGACGATCGCACTTTTGAGGTTGCGGGCTTTTTCTCCTTTCTTATGTTCGCTCAAAGCCCGACCTAAATAAGTATGTAGCATCGCCCAGCGATCTGGAGATTTTGATTTTGAATATACTTGCAAGGCTTTTTGATAGCAGGCGATCGCTGCTTCTATATTTTGGGCTCGATCTCCTTTGAGTCGCTGATTATAAGCTTTGCCCAGATAAGTTTGAATTGTCGCCCAGCGATCGGGAAACTTGGTGCGGCTGTGAACTTGTAAAGCATTGCGGTAACAAGCGATCGCCGCTTCCAAATTCTCCGATCGATCTCCTTTAATTCGTTCGCTAAAAACTCGACCTAAATTATGCTGAGTAGTCGCCCACTGTGCCGGTAAGCTCTCGCGAGTCCGCACCTGTAAAGCCTTTTGATAGCACTCTATAGCTTGTTCCAAATTATCAGCGCGACTACCTTGCAGTCTTTCACTATAAGCGTTTGCTAAATTATTTTGTGTTGTCGCCCAACGACGGGGAAAGGACTTACGATTGTAAACTTGCAAGGCGCTTTGATAGCAAGCTATTGCCAATTCTAAATTATCAGTTGGCTCTCCTCTTAAGCGGCGGCTGTAGGCGCGACCGAGATTATTTTGAGTTGTTGCCCACTCTTTGGGGAAAGTATCGCGAGCTCGCACCTGTAAAGCGTTTTGATAGCAGGTGACTGCCAGTTCTAGGTTATCGGCGGTAAAACCTTTGATGCGATCGCTGTAAGCATTGCCCAGATTATTTTGTAGCGTTGCCCACTGTTCCGGGTATTCTGCGGGAGTCCGTACTTCTAAAGCATTTTCAAAACAAGCGATCGCTCGTTCCAGATTCAGGGCTCGTTCTCCTTTAATGCGATCGCTATAAGCATTGCCCAGATTATTTTGCAGCGTAGCCCACTGTTCCGGGAACTCCTCGCGGGTAAAAACAGTTGCTACTACTTCATAACCTGCAATTTCAATTTCTAAATTGTTCGCCCTGCTACCCAGGGGGAACCGCCCAATAATAATACTCAAATTACCGATCTGAGCCGCAATCCGTCTCGCCTGTGCGGGTTCAGCTTCCGGTAAGATTGCAGTTGCCCAACTGTGCAACAGTTGGGCAAAATGGTAATCCAACTTATCTAAATTGGCAGACAGTAACGGATAAATTGCTTGCGGTTCAGAATTGTAAGCTACTGCCTGCAATACTTCCCCTAGAAAAGTGAGATACTGTTCTGGAGTTGCAGCGCCAATGGATGCCATCATCGCTTCTTCCAAAGGAGCAAGCAAATTTTGGAAAAATTTAGCAGCATTGACTAGCCCCTCTTGCGTTAGGGACGGCACTGCCAGGTACAGTGTTTGTACTAACCCGTAGTCGATTAAATCTGAGTCGGCACTCAAAATTAATTCTGTTCCTGTATCGCTAGAAAAGTCCAGTAGCACTCGGAGCATATTAAAGTCAGTTTCGCGGCGTTGTTCGTCCATCGTGACTCGAAGGAAGAAGGAAGAAGGAAGAGGGAA
>NZ_JAQMUA010000155.1:0-9306 GCF_028330895.1 Kamptonema animale CS-326
CTTCGCGGAGCTCGCAATGACGGATTATTGCTAATAAAGGGGATGACTAACCCGGATTTGGTATTACCCATCCTCCCCATCTCCCCCTCTTTCCCTAGTCCCTAGTCCCTAGCCCCTAGTCCCTTCTTCAATTGGTAATTAGTTAGCTAATTGGTTTGGAGTTACGACGAAAAAATGTTTGTAACGCGGCCATCCTGGCGGTATCTTTACCGCCCAGAGGGCGGCCGTACTGCGATCGTGCGTAAGTCCTGTTAGTAATTGGTAATTACATTTTCCTACTAACAACCCACAACTAAACAACAACACTAGCTAATACCTTTTGAGGCATCAGTTGAATCACATTATCAACAGGAGCAAACTCTCTGACATATCTGGAGACAGAGCGCAAATATGCTACCTCTAGTTGAATAGAACCCACCTTTGATAGACTTTCAATCATGTCATCAAATTCATCAGGTGTCACCTTAGCTAGATTCAAAACTTCTTTATTTAATCTGCCGTGTAAACCTTCTAGAAGTAGCTCTAGAATATCCTGGTAGATATTGATGTCAGTTCCATCAGCTTGCAGTCTCTTAGCATTGATTCCCCACTTTAAGATCTTCAAGAGTTCGTGGGCTGAAGTCCAAGAAAAAGTCGAAGAAATTATCTCTCTTTCAGAATTTGCTAGAGCTGGCTTAATTTGGGCTTCCGGGATAGTTTCATCCGTAACTAAATTTTCCAGGCGGAACAATTGTTTAGTTAATGTGCGGAAAGAAAAGGGTGCTAGTTCTGCAATTTCCATTTCTCCAGAAGCATCAACTGTTCGAGAGGCATTTTCCAAAACATTCATTAACAGGTGAATTTCTGTAGGATTGCTCCAGTCAAACTGACCCAGGAAAAAGGGTTCTTCATATCCAGGGAGAAGTCCTTGAAAATAAATCGGGATATTTTTGCCAGACTCAAGAATTTTAGCAAGAGCCACTTCCAGGGTTTCCGTTGGCCAGCCTAGATTGCGA
This sequence comes from Kamptonema animale CS-326, assembly GCF_028330895.1. Lineage (NCBI taxonomy): Bacteria > Bacillati > Cyanobacteriota > Cyanophyceae > Oscillatoriales > Microcoleaceae > Kamptonema > Kamptonema animale. The sequence continues at coordinate 996 of NZ_JAQMUA010000155.1, forward strand.
ACTGTTAAAAATTTTAGTTTACCGGGAACGGAAAAAATTAATGAATTCAACAACAAATGTACTGCTTCTTCAACATTTTGAGCAGTTACGTAGCGGTGCGGAGCGTGAACGTTGACTATTTTACCTTGCTCTACTTTCTTAGCCATTTGCTCGCAGAAAGAGCTGTTGTCTAACATATGGGTAAAACGTACCATCCCATAAGTAACATTTCCCTCTTGAGCTGCTTGAGCAAATTGCCACTCTGCTAACTTTTTGGAAGCGGCGTAAACTTCTGTAGTAAAATAGCGAGAAGCTTTGCCTGTGGAAGAGAAAATGCACTGGCGGACACCATACTCTTCACAAACTTGGATAATATGTTTAGTTCCTAAAAGGCTAGTTGTAGCAGTTTCTCGAATTTTAATTTCAGCGAGTCCGGGTAGGCGTTGAGCAGCTAGGTGGAAGACTAGATTAGGTTTTTCGGTATCAAATATATATCTTAGCGCCTCAGAGTTACGAACATCAGCCGCATAGAAAATGATGTTTCCTTCTAGAGTGCTAGTGGGAATATCTCCTTCTAAGTTATGACATCGTGCTTTATCCACAGAAACTATGCGCTTAGCACCTAATTCGAGCAGTTTTTTAATTAAGTTAGTTCCAACGCACCCTTCTCCTCCGGTTACGAGTACCACTTTTCCTTGTACTTTGCTCTTAACTTCCTGTGCGTACAGGTGAAGGGTGCGGTTGCGTACATCGCTAAAAGGCTCTGTTTCTAATAGTCCGTCGGCCTTGTAAGCTTCGATGAGCTTGACTGTCAGAGTTTGCAATTCAGCAAGAATTGCAGAGTCTTGAGGCTCTGGCGAACCAGGAGGAACTAGCTGCTTGATGAGTTCAATAATTCCGGCTTTGGTAGTAGATTTAACTGCTGATAAATTAGTAGATGCAAGTTTCACTGTTGTAGCTCCTGTTAAACGCTAGGAATAGTGATATGTGAGCAACGGCACACCCGGATAGCTCGCCATGAAAGCGAGTTTTTTAGAGGGGAAAATCGCAACTATTTGCAGATAGCTATTAGCTCCTCTATTTATTTGGTTCGGTGCGATATTTGTATCTTCTCTGACACCTTTTAAAAATGTCTGAGTTCAATATCCTTAACCTTACGGTTCCTTGATGAATATCATCATAGACTATACGTACGAGTGCTTGGCAATAGGTTAGCGCAAGCTTTACAAACTCTTCGTAATTATCTACGGGTTTTCGCGTAATTTTAAAGATTGTGTAAAGTCGAAAATCTTTACATTAAGTAGCTAATTTATCGATAAGTGCAATATCTGTCGATCGCGTGGGAGCTGAAACGCTTGTGGCTACTTAGTTTGGTCAGAAATTCCAGACTTCCCTCCTCCTAGCGTCAATTTTCCTACGGACGGTTCTTGACAAATTCGCTTACCGTGAAAATACGGTAGAGCACTGAGGATGCTACTCCAATCTGAACAATATTTCTATCTTGGAAACTACTATTTATTCCTGTAGTTAGTGTGGTTTCAAGCTAGAGGAAGAAGAGTAAGAAAAAATACTTAGTTAGTCAGCTTTTCAGTCATCGCTATTCTACGTTTAATTATTCTGTGCTAGCTAATTAAGAAAATTTTCCGCGCTCTCTTGCTCCACCGCTGCTTTGCTTTTGCTCTCTCCTACCAGTGAGTAAGTAAGTTGTCATGTATCCTTTACCCTTAATCTGGATAGCCCCCCGCTTCTCAAAGGAATACTTCTGGCGCAATAGCTCGTAAGTGGCTGCTGTAACTTGAATGCAGCCCGTCATACCGTGAGATTCCATGCGGCTAGCAATATTCACAGTGTCGCCCCACAAATCGTAGATAAATCTCTTTAAGCCAATTACGCCGGCAATTACGGGGCCAGAGTTAATACCGATGCGGATGCTAAAAGCTTCATTGTGTTCGACGCTGAGTCTACGAATTTCCTGCAACATATCCAGGGCCATTTCTGCGATCGCTTCTGCGTGATCGGAATGGGGCACTGGGAGGCCGCCAACTACCATATAAGCGTCCCCAATCGTCTTGATCTTCTCTAAGCCGTGTTTGTCGGCTAAGTGGTCAAAGGCGGAAAAGATATCGTTGAGCACTCCCACCAATTCCGAGGGAGAGATCCGGGAGGAGAGCTCTGTAAAGCCGACAATATCAGCAAACATCACTGTTACTGCCCCAAAAGTGTCAGCTATATTGTGTTCGTCACCTTTGAGACGCTCTGCGATCGGGGCTGGTAAAACATTTAATAGTAGTTGTTCGGATTTAGCTTGTTCTAATTCCAATTGTTTGTAAGCTTGTTGTAACTTTTTGGCTTGATTAGAACTTTCTTCAGCGAGTTTTTCGATTTGTGTCGTGCGGCTGAGGGCGGTCAACATATAAGTAACAGGTATGAGAGTCCACAGCAAGCCCATAACTAAGCTACCCCAAGACCGCCAGTGTTTTTGAGTCCTACGAAATTCGGGGGTTGTTAAGATATAAAGCGACCACTGGCTACCGCTAATCTTGAGGACTAGCCTACAAGGTGTTTCTCTCGAATCAGAATTGTTTTGAATCGGGCAGTTTAACTTTGCTGCTTGTTCTACCTCCGGCCCTGCTGAAACAACTGTTTGGGTACTGGAATCGTAGAGTACCCCAAAGTTATTTGTCTGTAGATAGGGGGGGAAGTCTTGAGCATCGATATTGGGTAAGACGATGGAAGGTATGGACTTATTTGGCTTTTTAAGAATGCTGTTAGTGAGGTAAAAATTTAGATATTCGGTGTTGCGCCCTCTGAGAGAAGTCTGAAAAATATCTTTAATTTGAAATATTCCTAGTACAAATCCTTGTAATAAGTTGCGGCGATCGCTAATCGTGCTGGGTTGAGAGCCGTTTTGGTAAACTGGTTGGATGGTCAGTAAGCCAGGTTGAGAGCGATCGCCCCTAATTAAGTCGATATTTTCACTGACAACCATTTCTCCTGTATCCCTCGCTTGGTCTAAGGCGGCGCGGATAGCAGGTTCGGAACCTAGATCCAACCCTAAAGCCTCCTGGTTCTGGGCTAAGGGTTCTACATAGTATACGGGGAAATATTCAGCACGCCCGCTAGCTCTAACTATCTTACCGAGTGAGTTTCGCTCTCTAATCTGGAAGTTCGGATCTGTTTTGTTTCTGGCATTAGCTTCATAGTTTTGCCGTTGGGTGTTGGGTACTCGTGGACTCCAGGCGAGGATTTCCAAACTGGGGTGGATGGCGAGGGGACGGGCGACAAACCGAGCAAAGGAGGAACGATCTACTTTGTTTGTAGCTCTCATGTAGTCGCCGAGAGCAAGAATGACATCTAAATCTGTATTAAGCTGACGCTCTAGGGCGATCGCGAAATCGTCGCTGCGACGGTTAAATTCGTAATCCCGCCGTCTATTTTCCCAGTTCCAAATCAAGGCGAAGGCTAAAATCGATAAACTAACGCCTAAACAAAGGGTTAACCCAGGGGGAATGTAGCGAGACCAGGGTAAAGGTTGTTTTTTCGTCATAAAAAGTTTGGTAAGTGGCAAACTCAGTGGTTTGAGCCCTGAGAGGTAAACGACACGAGCGATTAAAAACATCGTGAATCTTAAAATGCTTAATCGCTGTCTCTCTTGGGTTGGGAATGAATATACTCAACTTGTAATGCCCGATTTTCAACGCCGCAGTCAGCACATTTTCTTTCCCACTTATTCAGTAGATCCTCGCGCAATTCGTAACGGAGTAAGTTAATACTTAGACTGACCAATACAGCTTGCTTTGACATCACTCTTGCAAACTCAGTGGCTTCATCCCGGAGTTAGTGACTCTTACTTCCTGAATACGGGCTATTAAATCCCACGCCGCCAAGTACCATAACAAACTTGCGTCTCTGAGGGTAGATTTCCTATTCAAATTTCAAAATCTAAAATCTAAAAATTGCCGAAAGCGGGAGTTAATGACCGATCTATTAAAGCCTATACTAACCCTAAGAGGAGCTAGGACTGAAAGGTTTTACATTTTACTTTGGCGATCGCTCAACTGTTTTTGGTGTTTGCTAGCTAAGCTGTATAAGCCTTCTTCCTTCTACTTAACATCAAATTGACAAGTTAATGCGAGAACCTTGGGGAGTTTTGCTAACTTCTATTCTAGCCTGGAAAGCTTCTCGGAGGTGAGGGACGTGGGTGACAGCAAGGATGCACTCGAAGTCGGGGGCGATCGCGTTAATCGCCGCTATCAAGCGATCGCACCCTTCGCTGTCTTGAGTACCGAAACCTTCGTCAATAATTAACATCTGCAAAGCCGTACCTGCACGCTGTGCTAAAAGTTTAGCTAATGCTAGGCGGATGGCAAAATTAATTCGGAAAGCTTCGCCGCCGGAATAAGTCTCATAAGGGCGAGTACCGCGAGCATCTGCTATCAATATATCCAGGGTTTCAATTAATTTTGTGGCTTTTTTGGAAGCGGCGGCGCGTTGGGTGATAAACTGGACGTGCAATTGATTAGCGCTCAGTCGAGATAAAATGTGATTAGTTTCGGCTTCGAGTTGGGGTAAGACATTTTCAATCATGAAAGCTTGAATACCGTTTTTACCGAAAGCTTGCGATAATTCTTGATAAACTCGGTATTGCTTGCGCGCGGTTTCTAGTTGTTGTTGTTGAGTTTCGCACTGAGTTTGAAGGTTTTCAAGGTGCTGTTGTTGCTGTTCAATTCGTCCCAGACTAGCTAAGTTTTGGTCTAGTTGTTGACGGCGATGCTGTATTTGTTGTTCTATTTCGGCAATTTGGGTGGCTGTGTCGGGAGTTTGTTGTAATTGTTGCCTAATCGCTAAGATTTGATTGTTGAGTGTTTCTAAATCTTGCGATCGTACTTGGATTAAATTCCCTAATTCACTCACTCGCTGCTGTATTTGCGGATATTGTTTTTGAGCTTGACGTAATTTTTCGGCACGGGAAAGCCAAAATTGATTTTTCCGCAGTTCGGCGCGGATGTTACTATGTTGTTCTAAACTATAGCCAATTTCCGCTAGATATCTATCGATACTTTGAATTTGTTGCTGTATTTCGGAGTCGGTTTGTTGTTGCTGTATTTGCTGTTGAAAACTGGTTAATTGGCTGTGAAGTTCTGGGCGACGGCTATTAATTTTCTGTAACTTTTGCTGAGCTTCTTTAATGCGACTCATTTTAATTTCTGCCCAGCGCAAACTTTTTTCTTGGTTGCGGACGAGGGCGTGATTTTGTTCGCTGTAATTGAGTACCTGCAAGTTTTGCTCTAGTTGTTGAAGTTCCGCATAATCTTCGGCTGCATATTCGCCACTACGTAGCGATTTCTCTATAGCTGATGCTTCAGCTAATAATTCTTGTACGCGCAATTGCTCTATTCCCAAAGCATCAATTTGAGCTTGTAAATTCCCCCGCCGTTCCCGCAATGTTTCATAGGGAGCCAATTCTTCACCTAGTTGGCGATACTCATTTCTGAGGACTTCAAGCTCTCGATTCGAGATAGTTAATTGTTCCCGAATTACCCAAAGTTGATTCCAAAGTTCCTGCTGTTGATGGCGATGTTTTGTAACTACTAAGCTCCAGTGATGTTCGTCTAAAGGGCGATCGCACAGAGGACAATTAGGAAGTTGTAAGTCTTGAGTTTTGAGTTTTAAGTTCTGATAAATATCAGATTCTGCTAATAATTTTTGCTCTTCTAAATCTGTGTGATTGGGGGGGATTCCTAAGAGTTGAATTTTTTGGTCTAATTCTGCGAGTCGGGCTTCAAAGTCGCGCTGACTGTCTTCAAGACTTTTGAGGAAGTGATGCCGTTCTTGTCCTTTTTCCGTAACTCGCTGTTGATAAACTCGCTTATTTTCTAATTGTAAAATATGAGTTGCTACTGCTTGCAATTCCCGATGTAATTCCGGCTGCTTTTGTTGATAAGTAGCTTGCTGCGATCGCGCTCTGGAGTTAAGTTCTTCCAAACGAGCGCTCAAACGAGCATGAGCCCGATCGAGTTGGGTTTGCAATTGTTGCCGCCGTTGCAATAAGGGTGCAACTTGAAGCTGTAATCGATCCAGTTGACTCAGGCGAGTTCTTGCTGCTTGCAATTGAGCCAGTCCAGCTTCTGCTTCTGGCTGTTGATTGAGAATATCTTGAACTTCTTTTTGTTGTTGTTCTAACGTTTCTAATTGGGCTTGGACTTGCTGAACTTTGCCGCTGATTTGACTCACAATCTGCCGCTGTTGTTCTTGTAATTGCTGCCGTTGGTTTTGTGCCTCTTGGTGAGCTTTGAATTTAGCGGAAAGGGTTTCTTCTTCGATTTGCAGCTTTTGAAAAAGGGTTAAACCCGTTGTAATTTCGCTTTCTTGTTGCAGGAGGGCTTGAATTTCCTGTTGCTGCTGTTTGACTGTGGCGAGTTCTTGTTGGAGGCGATTGCATTCTTGGGCGATGTTACTATGTTGTTGCTGTTGGCCAATGAGGAGTTTTTCTCCGGTTTGGCGTTGGTGTTGCTGGCCTTGGAGTTGCTGGAGTTTTTCGGTGTTACTATTTTGCTGTTGTTGGAGCTGAGCGGTGATTTGTTGGAGGTTGGTTTGCTTCGTGGAGATCTCATCACGTTGTAGCAGTTGCCCTTTGAGGGAGTACAGACTTTTTTGTAGGAATTCAACTTGAGCTTTAAATTCGCGGGATTTTTCTTTGGCTTGTTCTGCTAAGATGTCGTATTGGTCGAGTTTCAGTAGGCCTGCGAGAATTTCTTTGCGATCGCTCGGTTTTTTGAGCATAAATTCATCCGCACGCCCTTGTCGCAAATAAGCTGAGTTGATGAATGTTTCATAATCGAGTTTCAGGTGTTCGATAATTTTCTGCTGTGTCACCCGCAGTCCTTTTTCTGTCAACGTCCGAAAAGAGCCAGCCTTGATCTCCCCATTAACAACAGCAGAGTCGGTCGCAATTTGAAATTCTAGAGTTCCTGACTGTCCCCGACGGCGGTTGCGGATGATGCGGTAGATTTCGCCGTGAGTTGCGAAAACGAAGTCAACGCGGACTTCAGTTTCGCCGATATGGATGATGTCGTCTTCAGAGGCGGTGCGACAGTTACCCCAAATTGCCCAAGCGATCGCTTCTAAAAGGGAGGTTTTACCTGCACCGTTGGGGCCGCAGATACAAGCGGTGTGGAGCCCTCGAAAGTCGAGAGTTGCATCGCGGTAACTGAGAAAATTTTTGAGTGTGAGTTGTTGCGGAATCATTTATGGCAGAAGGAAGAGGGAGGAATGCTCTAGTTATCTGGGTTATCTAGGAGAGAAGGTAGAAGGCAATAAAAGCAAAGGTTTCAGCAATTAAGAATCTCCTAACGGTCTTGGTAGTTGCTATAGGCGAATGCGCCCGGCATTCTCTTTATCAATACCATGCTTTCTACCTTGTTGCCTAGTTATTCAATCCAGATTGAGGAGGGTAACTAACGCTTCGGTAATTTCTTCCATGATTGCCTCCCAAAGGGTTCTCATCAATACTTTTAGGAATTACGCTCAGGCTCCAGAAACCGGGTTTTTGAGAGCATCTGTGGGTCACGCAGGAGGCAGGAGGCAGTAGGCAGGAGGCAGGAGGAAAATGCAATACTAGAAATGGTTTGGGGGAGGGAGAATGTCAAGACCGTTATGGCGGTTGCTATATTTTCATTAAAAAACCCGGTTTCTTTGGTTGGGTGCTTAAGTCCTGACTTTTTGATGAGCCGATCGCCAACAGTAGGTTCAAGAGTAACTCGCCAGACTTCACCTCTACGCATTCGTTTTGCTCTCAGCGTTAAGGTATTTTTCTTCTGAATGGTAATATTTTGACAGAATTTAACCGCGCCGCGAGCATCGCCCCTTCAGGGGTTGGGATAGGCGCTGCGGATGCGGCCGCATTCAAGTATTTTGATTTTCAATATATTGTTTAACCGTTTTCTCCGAGGCGTTACCGACTGTGCCACAAAAATAGCTCCTAGTCCAAAGAGAGGGGATTTTTTTAAGGTACGGATATTCACTCCGAAGTTGAAATGAAGTAAATCCTTTGAGCCGAAACATAATTTGATCTGGAGCTAAATTAGGTGGTGCATCAATTAGCAAGTGTACGTGGTCTGGCATAATCTCCATTGCCACAATAGATTTGTCTTGCATATTGATTATTGTTAGGTCTTTAACATCTACAATAATATTGTATGATGACTTTAGGAGGTGATTGAATTTGATTTTAAGTTATAAATATAAGTTGCCCCCCACTAACCATCAATCCGATAAATTATCCGACTGGCTCAATATGTTGCGAGCTGCTTACAATTGGTCTTTAAAAGAC
>NZ_JAQMUA010000156.1:0-30978 GCF_028330895.1 Kamptonema animale CS-326
CCCTGCTCCCCTGCTCCCCTGCTCCCCTGCTCCCTCGCTCCCCCGCTTCCCCACTCCCTAGATCCAAACCTGCTTCTGCCAGGAGAGTATGCTTGTTAATAATGATCGTTGCCAGACCCCAGTAGGGGCCACCTTTAGGTACGCCCTCCTTTGGCGTGATAAAAATTGGAGTGTGGCTGATAAACGCCCCAGTACCATCGCTCCAGTGAACTGGCCCAGCAACTACAGTGCTTTTAGTATTAATAGCCCGCAGGATCGCCTGCCTTTCCTGCGATTTATCCAGAAGGTTAAGCCCCAGTGCGATTTTCGCCTCTGGCGGATAGATATGACTGATAACTGTATCTTTAGCCAATTCGATAATACGGATGCCTGTTTGTTTTGCCGCCAGTACCCTAGCCAGAGTCTGAAATTCCTGCGAGCCAATATCAGGATGGGTTGAGACGTGAGCCACAAGTCCTTCTGTGAGAAATAACCGCGAGTTCAGAGCACCTTCAAGCCGAGCACGTGCTGTACTGACTTGATTGAGAGTGTCAATACGCCTTTGTTCGCGGAAACGCTGCTGTTCTGAGCGATCCAAAGCCCAAACCCCAGCAAGAATCGTTACCATTGCCGATACCGCCGCTAAGTAAGGCAAAGCTCTAAAATTCATAACCCTGTTGCCAATCCTATAAATACGCCCGCCACCATTAGCTATTAATACTTAGTCCTTCATTATTCGCAATCAGTCTCCCAAAGCACCGCTGTTGTTTGACTTTTCTTTACTCCGCCCGCGACTCGCAATCAATAACTGTTCTGCTTGCAGCAGGACTGAGGCACTTGACGGTCAAACTTTTCTTAGCCTAGCTAAATTATCAAGTTAGTAAATGAAACTGCGGTTTCTAGCTTGATACAGATACACTAATCACATTGTGGCCGAGAAATCGTGAGATTGCTGCGATCTGTAGCAGGAAATCTTAAAAAAAAGTAAGATTTGCCCAGTTTCCCTAACCTCAAATGTCACTTCCTATAACTAAAATGTCTTTTACTTTCTTGCGAAGATACTTAACCCCTTACCTATTCTTGATCCCAGCTCTGCTTGCCTTGGCTTTAACTGTCTTGTGGCCGGCCGTGCAAGCTTTTTACCTCAGTTTCACTGGCTACGAATACGACTTAACCCAGTTACCACAGTGGGTTGGTTTGAAAAACTTTCAAAAGCTCTACGCCGATCCGGTGTTTTGGCAGACTTTGCGAAACACGCTACTATACCTCATCTGTGTAGTACCTGTCATGGCGATCGCTCCTTTGGGACTAGCGATTTTAGTCAACCAAAAACTGCGCGGAATGCACTGGTTTCGAGCCGCATTTTATACTCCTGTGGTAATTTCGATGGTTGTGGCTGGACTTGCCTGGAAGTGGCTGTATGCGGAAAATGGATTGCTCAATCAATTGGGTCAATTATTTTCCTTTCCCCCTATTCCTTGGCTCTCCAGTCCTAATTTAGCGCTTTTTAGTGTTATGGCTGTTACTATCTGGAAGGGGCTAGGCTATTACATGGTAATTTACTTAGCAGGCCTGCAAGCAATTTCAGAGGAACTCTACGAGGCCGCTGCTATTGACGGTTCAGACGGCTTCCGCAAGCACTGGGACATTACTTTACCACTGATGAAACCCTATTTGGTGCTAGTAGCAGTAATTTCTGCTATCTCTGCTACAAAAGTGTTTGAAGAAATATATATTATGACCCAGGGAGGGCCGCTTAATAGTTCTAAGACTATTGTTTATTACCTTTATGAAAGGGCTTTTCAGGATTTAGAAATTAGCTATGCTTGCACCATTGGTTTGGTCTTATTTTTGATTATTTTGGGGCTATCAATTCTGCAATTTAGTATTCAGCAATCAGGAGTAGGAAGACTAGATAATTAATATCCCGACGGCTGATTAAACAAGTTGAATTAGATTACTAATACCTCATAGGATGATAGCGAGGATAAATTAAGCAATATGACAGGAGATACTCTCAATCGCGATCGAGGCTTTCAATTCCGCCGTTTATTTGTTAATTGGCGAGGAGATTTGACGGGAGGCTTGACAGCGGCGGTGGTAGCTTTGCCTCTAGCTTTAGCATTTGCAGTCGCAAGTGGAGTTGAGCCGAGGGCGGGACTCTATACGGCAATTGTGGCAGGAATTGTGGCGGCAATTTTTGGCGGTTCTCCCGTACAAATTACTGGCCCGACGGGAGCGATGGCGGTGATTTTGGTGGGGATTGTTAGTAAGTACGGCATCGAAAAAGTTTGGATTGCGGGGGTGATGGCTGGAATTATTCAGGTTGCTCTAGGAATTGCTAAATTAGGGCGGACTGTGAAGTTTATTCCCTATCCAGTGACGGCGGGATTTACTAATGGAATTGCGGTAATTATTTTTTGCGGTCAGCTCAATAATTTCTTTGGCTTACAATTGCCGCGTAGGGAACATTTTTTGCCGGGATTGTGGCAGAGTTTGACTCATTTGCAGGGTCTAAATTGGGCGGCGGTTGGCTTAGCAATGGGAGTGATTGCTATCAAGCTGCTTTGGCCTCGGATTAATCGCACCATTCCTGGTTCATTGGTGGGGATGATAGTCGCAACTGCGATCGCCTCTTATTTTCACCTCGATGTACCCACTATTGGCGCAATTCCCCAATCTTTGCCTTTACCGCATGGGATTCCTCACTGGAATGATTTTGGGTTAATCCAAGAATTGATTAAGCCGGCTTTGGCGTTGGCGGCGTTGGGAAGTATTGAGTCTTTGCTGTCGGCGGTAGTTGCAGATGGGATGACTGTCAGCGAGAAACACGATAGCGATCGCGAACTTATCGGTCAAGGTTTGGCGAATATCGCCATCCCCTTCTTTGGGGGTATACCCGCCACAGGCGCGATCGCGCGTACTGCCGTCAATGTCCGATCGGGGGGCAAAACTCGACTTTCTGGAGTTATTCACAGCCTTGCGATCGCCCTAATTATCTTAGTTTTTGCTCCTCTGGCGGCGCAAATTCCCCTAGCAGCTTTAGCTGGCATTTTGATGGTAACAAGTGCGAGGATGGTAGAGTGGGAAGCTATTGGTTTGCTGATGCGAGCTACTTACTCTGATTTTGGCGTAATGATTCTGACTTGGTTGGTGACAATATGTTTTGATTTAGTCCTAGCTGTGGAAGTAGGGTTGATTGCTGCTGGCGCTCTATTTATTAAACGCATGAGCGAATTAAGCTTAGGCAAAATTCCCGAAACAGAAGCATTTCCCCCTGGAATTCCGCTGGAATTGAGCAAGGAAATTGCCGTTTACCGGGTGGATGGCCCAGTATTTTTCGGTGCAGCGGAACGGTTTGTCACTTTCCTCCGAGAACAACCAGAAGTGAAATTTTTGGTTTTACGATTGCGTTACGTTCCCAATATGGACACGACTGGTTTAGTAGCTTTGGAAGACATTTTTAATGACTTAAAACGCCATGATTGTCGATTACTTCTAAGCGGTTTGCAGCCGGAAGTGGAAGGACTTCTAGAGCGCACTGGCTTACTGGAAAAAATTGGTCGCGAAAATTGTTTTGAAACAACAGAGGTAGCAATATTATCTCTAACTCCTGGCTTTAAAGGAAGTTCTCAGCCAACTATTGCTACTAAGCCAGAATTAGCTGTTTAATTCGTGAATGAAGAGCGAGGGGAAAAGCAAGTGAGTAATGGTAAGGGAGAATTGTACCTGCCTTCGCGTTAGGTTTTTGCCCTCTTCTTTTTCCCTTCTCCCCTCTTCCCTCTTCCTTCTTCCTTCAGCAAAAAATGATATAAAATGTATTGTGTAAGATTTGGCAGATGAAACAATTGTTTAAATTATCAAGGAGTAGCATTATGGGATGTCAGTGTTGCGATCGGCGCTATTTTCTGAAATCTTTATTGTCAGGCGCGTTCGCATTTACAGTCCTTCAACCGACTCAACCTGCTAGAGCCGAAGAGCGGGAAGCTAAAGCACTGGTTCTTAGTTGCATAGACTTTCGCTTTCTCGGATCGGAAAGATACTTTTTATCTTTACAAAACCTGGGTAATCAGTATGACTGGACGGCTTTAGCTGGAGCCTCTCTTGCTTTGGCCGGATTTCCCAGCGGGGCTGATACTCAAGCTTTTTGGGATCAATTAGACTTATCCTACAAACTGCACCATATTAAAAAAGTAATCATTCTCGACCATCAAGATTGTGGAGCTTATGCGATTAAATTTGACCCCGAATTGAACCAAGATGCTGAACGAGAGTTGCAAGTCCACACGGATTACTTGAATCAAGCTTTTTGGGCAATTCGCAAGCGCTATCCCGACCTAAATATAGAGCTTTATTTTGTTAATTCTAATGCTGAAGTTAAACCTATTTTGCCTATAACTCAGACTGCAAAAACTACCCGCACCACCTAAGATTTTAGAGGGAGTTATCCCTATAAAAACAATAGTTTCAGCAATTAAGAATTTCCTAACTGTGTTGATGCTTGCTATCTTTCTACTTACGGTAGTTTAATTTGAATGGCAAATGTAGTAAAGATATTTCCTCCCAGCGGAGAACTTTTCAGCTTGTAAAGTCTCGTTAAGACTCTTAACAAAATGTGTAAAATCAAACCCAAAACTCAAATAGACCCTTAACCTAGAGATTTATAGTAACTAACCCCCGAATTTATGAATAACCTCCATAACTATCGCCTCAAATGCACGCTCACCTTCGGTGACATCTACGGTCAAATCATTGCTTGGCTAATTGTCATCTTCCTGAGCCTAGCATCATCATTAGCTTTGTGGAGCAGCGCCCGTCAGATCTACGCCCTAGCCACTGTGGGTATAGTTTTAGTGCTGTCTTTGCCATTCTTGCTGTTTGCCTTCGTCACCACCCTCCTAAACCATATCGAAGTAACAGCCATTGACCCAGCAACCGAACCCCAAGCCACTATTACAGGAACGATGCCCAATCATAAACCAGCCGAAGCGATCGGCTGATCGGATTTTAGATGTGAACAGGCAGCTAAAATCCAAAAAATTTCCCTGCCTTGAGGTAGGGAGTTTTTTTATGCTTGACACTCCCACCCTCAAGGGGCAATACTCGCGGCGCGGTTAAATTCTGTCACGATAAGAACAGCAGAACAATTCAAAATCAGCTAATGTTAGAACACGACGTAATCATAGTAGGCGGTGGGTTAGCCGGTTGCCGCGCCGCAGTAGAAATTGCTCGCACCGACCCCAGCTTAAAAGTAGCTGTCGTCGCCAAAACTCACCCGATTCGATCGCACTCTGTCGCCGCCCAGGGGGGGATGGCCGCCACACTAAATAATGTAGATACTGAAGATACTTGGAAAGCGCACGCCTTCGATACAGTAAAGGGTTCTGACTATTTGGCGGATCAAGACGCGGTAGAAATTCTTACTCGCGAGGCCCCAAATGTAGTCATAGATTTGGAACACATGGGGGTATTATTTTCCCGCCTCGCAGATGGGAGAATTGCCCAACGTGCTTTTGGGGGACATTCTCATATCCGTACTTGCTACGCCGCTGATAAAACCGGTCACGCCATCCTCCATGAATTAGTCAACAATTTGCGTCGCTATGGAGTTCACATCTACGAAGAGTGGTATGTGATGCGTTTGATTTTAGAAGAAGGCCAGGCGAAGGGATTAGTAATGTATCGCCTTGTCGATGGTCAAATTGAAGTTGTCCGCGCTAAGGCGGTGATGTTTGCTACTGGTGGTTATGGTCGGGCTTACAATACGACATCTAATGATTATGCTTCGACGGGAGACGGTTTGGCGATGTCTGCCTTGGCGGGAGTACCCTTGCAGGATATGGAATTTGTGCAGTTTCACCCCACTGGTTTGTATCCAGCAGGAGTGTTAATTTCCGAAGCTGTGCGGGGTGAGGGCGCTTATTTGATTAACTCGGAAGGCGATCGCTTTATGGCTAATTATGCCCCTAGCAGGATGGAGTTAGCACCAAGGGATATTACATCTAGGGCAATTTCATTAGAAATTCGCGCTGGACGTGGTATCAATACCGATGGTAGTGCAGGCGGCCCTTTTATTTACATGGATTTGCGACACATGGGCCGGGAAAAAATCATGAGTAAAATTCCTTTTGCTTGGGAAGAAGCGCACCGATTATTAGGAATTGATGCTGTAAATCAACCGATGCCTGTGCGTCCAACGGTACACTATTCAATGGGCGGAATTCCCACTAATACCGGCGGTCAAGTTCGTAGCAGTAGTGATGGTTTGGTTGATAGTTTTTTTGCTGCGGGTGAAGCTGCTTGCGTCTCAGTTCACGGCGCGAACCGTTTGGGCAGTAATTCGCTATTGGAATGTGTAGTTTATGGAAAAATTACTGGTGCAACTATAGCAGAATTTGTGCAAAATCGCAAGTTACCATCAGTGAATGAACAGCGTTATGTGCAGGAAGCTCAAGAGCAAATTCAATCGCTAATCGATCAACCTGGAAAAATTAGAATTGACCAATTAAGACAGCAGTTTCAAGATACTATGACTGCACACTGTGGTGTGTTCCGTACTCAGGAAGTGATGCAGGATGGCTTGAGTAAATTGTCAGAGTTACAAGGGCAATATCAGGATATTTACTTAGATGATAAGGGTAAGCTTTGGAATACGGAAATTGTAGAAGCCTTGGAATTACAAAGTTTGATGATTGTGGGGCAGTTAATTTTAACTTCGGCTTTGAATCGTCAAGAAAGTCGCGGCGCTCATTCGCGGGAGGATTTTCCGCAGCGGGATGATGGCAGTTTCTTAAAGCATACAATGGCTTATTATTCGCCTGCCGGGATTGATTTGTCTTATCGACCTGTGGCGATTACGATGTTTGAACCCCAGGAGAGAAAGTATTAATTAAAGAGTTAACAGTTAACTGTTAACGGTTAACTGTTAACCCTTTAATTAAATGAGGCTAAAAGCTCTCCAGCAGCCTCGACATCCAGGGGCTTAGAAAAAAAGAATCCCTGTCCGTATTCGCACCCCAATTCCCTTAATCGATTCAATTGTTCTTGCGTTTCTATCCCTTCGGCAACCACATCCAGTCCCAAAGAGTGAGCCAAAGCAATAATCGTCTTCACAATATCAAAATCTTTACTATCTCCAACCATTCCACTAATAAACTCCCTATCAATTTTCAGAGTATCAATTGGCAGATGATGCAGATATGATAGAGAAGAATAACCCGTGCCAAAATCATCAATCGAAAATTGTATTTGCTTCGCTTTTAACTCTGCTAATAACTGACCCGCTGCTCCAGCATTCTCCATAAACATACTCTCAGTAATCTCCAACTTCAAAGACTCGCCACTTAAAGAAAACTGTTCTAACAACTTCTCAATCAGCAGCACCAAATCTGGACTAGAAAGTTGAATTCCCGACAAATTAACACTCATACTCAAAGGTCGGACATTCGGAAACTGTTCTAGCCAATTCCTCAAACACCCCATCGCTTCCGATAGTACCCATGCCCCTAAAGACAGAATTAATCCTGTTTCTTCCGCAACAGGAATAAACTCGGCTGGAGAAACCATTCCCCTAACTTTATGCCGCCATCTTACTAAGGCTTCAAACCCAACAATTTGTTCATCAACTAATGAGAAAATCGGCTGATAATTTAAATGTAATTGCTCGTTAAAAACTGCTCGCTGCAAATCAGCTTCTAATTCGAGGCGAGAAATTGCACCCGCAAGCATCCCTGGATTAAATACCGCCGTGCTACCTTTACTCTGCACCACTGCGTAGTGCATCGCTGTATCCGCTGCTCTCAATAAATCTTCCGGTTCAAGGCCCTCTAAACTGCTGTGAGCAATACCAATACTCACTGTTGAAGACACTGCCACTTCCTCTAAAACAAAGGGCGTTTCTAAAGCGCGATGGATAGCACTAGCGATATTGCTTGCCTGTTGATTGTCAGAAATATCTTTCAACAATATGGCAAATTCATCACTGCCCACGCGGGCGATTATTGCCGTCTGCGGCATACAACTTTCTAACCGCCGAGCTGTCTGTTTCAACAATTCCTCTCCTACTCCGTGTCCCAAAGTAAATTTGACAACTTGATAGCGGTCTAAGTTCAAAAATAATATCGCAAAGCGATTACTAAGCTGCTCTTGGCTAATATGAATGCAGACTTCTATCTGTTCGATAAATCCGTTTCGGTTCAGTAAACCCGTAAGATCATCATAAAATGCCTGGTACCGTAGTTGTTCTTGCGCGGCTTGAAGCTGCCGTTGATTCTCTCGAACTTCGCGGACAAACCCCAAGGTTTTATTAATAGTAATCTCTAAATCATTAAAGTCAATCGGTTTTGTCAAAAAATCAAAAGCTCCGCGATTCATCGCAGTTCTAATGTTTTTTAATTCGTCGTAAGCTGATACGACAACAGCCTTGAGAGTTGGGTCAACTTTTTTGATTTTATCCAACAGCGTCAAACCATCCATTTCTGGCATCCGAATGTCCGTTAAGATTAAATCAACATCTGGGGAAGCTTCTAGCAAAGATAGGGCTTCAAGGCCGTTACTAACAAAGATAAATTCTAATTCTTTTGCCTTAATTTGTTTGCGAAACCTCTGTTTAATTAAACGTTCCAGACTAAGCTCATCATCTACTACTAAAATAATTTTGGATGTTCTGAAAGATGGCATAGTTAACCACCCCCAGAATTGCTGTATATGGGAATTTCTATGATAAATTCGCTACCCTTTTCTGGATTAGAAATACAGTCAATCCTGCCACCATGTTTTTCTACGACAATTGACCAAGAAATAGACAGCCCCAATCCTGTACCGACCCCCACTTGTTTTGTCGTGAAGAATGGGTTAAAGATATTCTCTCTTACTGATTCTGGCATTCCTAGTCCATTGTCAGAAATGCGGATTATAGCTTGAGGATATAATAATCTCGATGTCTCATCTCTATTGTCATCATTTCCTATCTGCGATTCCCGATTTCCCAATTCAGTTTTAATAGTAATTACCTTGGAATTAGCTTTAATTTCTTCATAACTATATCCTTGATTCGATTCTTCTATTGCATCAATCGCATTGGCAATAATATTCATAAATACCTGATTTAGTTGCCCGGGGTAACATTCCACTAAAGGCAATTCTCCGTAGTCTTTGATTACTTTAATGTCAGGTCTATGTTTATTACCTTTTAGTCGGTGCATCAAAATCATGAGCGTACTCTCAATTCCCTCGTGAATATTGAAAGGAACTTTTTGGACGGTATCGCTTCGCGAGAAGGTTCTCAAAGAGGTGCTAATATTGCGGATGCGTTCTGTTCCTTCTTTCATTGATGCGACAAGTTTAGGCAAGTCTTCAATCACAAAGTCCAACTCGACTTTTTCTATTTTCTCCTGAAGAACGTCACTAGGGTTGGGTAGTTCGGTTTGATAGAGTTCTAAAATATTCAACAATTCTCGGATATAAATTTCTATGTGATCGATATTACCCGAAATAAAGCCAATAGGATTATTAATTTCATGAGCCACTCCTGCCACTAATTGCCCAATAGAAACCATTTTTTCACTTTGAATTAATTGAGCTTGTGCCTGATGTAGCGCCTTGAGGTTTTGTTTCATTTTTTGGACATACTCTAAGGTTCTATTAATGGTAATTTCTAAATCATCAAAGTCAATCGGTTTGGTTAGAAAATCAAAAGCACCCCGATTCATTGCTGTCCTAATATTTTGTAAGTCCCCGTAAGCAGAAACTACTACTGTTTTTAGAGTTAGATTCCCCTCAAGCTCCGAGAGCTTTTCTAGCAAAGTCAGCCCGTCCATTTCTGGCATATTAATGTCAGTTAAAATTACGGCTATGGGGGATTCATCTGCTAATTTTTCTAACGCTTCTCTGCCATTGTGAGCAAAAATAAACTCTAATTCACGATCGCGTATACTTTTACGAAATCGTTGTTTAATTAGCCGCTCCAAGCTTACTTCATCATCTACTACTAAGATTTTATATGTCATTTTTTACCTACTACACACTTGATTTTTTGCTTTTGTTGGCATTGAAGGGGTGATAAAATCGGAAAATAATCTTTATTCTCAAGAGTTGAATTAAATTAAAATTGCCAACTCTATTCTTATAATTCAATCATTTTCTTACCCGACCGCTTATCTTTCATTGCTCAACTGTTTCGGTAAGCAAATGATAAATTTTGTCCCCCTTCCTAGTTCAGTTTCTAGTTGGATGCTGCCTCGGTGTTGTCCTACAATTATATCGTGTGTGAGCGATAGCCCTAAACCTGTACCTTCTCCAGCCGATTTGGTTGTAAAGAAAGGATTAAAGATTTTATCTTGAAGTTCTGATTCGATCCCGCTACCGTTATCAGCAATACTGATTTCTACAGTTTCGCCGCGATTTCGCGTCTTCACAGAGACGGTAGGGTTAAAAGAATCGCCAAGTTCTTGCTTCTTAGTATGCACCGCGTAGCAAGCGTTGTCAATCAAATTGATGAAGGCGCGGCTGAGATCGGAAGCTATTAATTGTAATTGACCGATAGTGGTATCATAATTGGTTTCTATCATTAAATTAAACCTATTATCTTTTGCCCGCCTGCTATGGTAAGCTAAATCAACTGCTTGAGCGAGAAGTTGGTTCAAGTCTATGAGTTGGTATTGACCGCTTTCTGTACGAGCGTGCATCATCATACTTTTAATGATATTTTCGGCTCTTTTGCCATGCAGATTGATGTCACTCGCATTGCCTTTGAGTTCTTCCAGAATATATTTGATATTGTCAAGAGTTTCTGGTTCTAGCTTTTCGGAATTGTTTTCTATTTCTTCTATCAATTCTTCAGTTAATTGTACGCTAGATTCGGCAAAGTTATTGACGAAGTTGAGAGGATTTCTGAGTTCGTGAGCAACACCAGCGGTCAGAGCTCCTAAAGAGGCGAGTTTTTCTTTGGCGATAATCTGTTTTTGAGCTGCTTTGAGTTCAGCAGTTCTTTCTTCTACTTTAGTTTCTAGGTTATGAGAATATTCTGCTAGTTGCTGATTGGCGACTTCTAACTGCTGGTTGCTTTGCTCTAGGTTGCTATATAAAAAGGCATTTTCTAAGGAAATAGCTGCTTGGAGGCAGAGAATATTTAAGACTTCTGTACGCTCTTTTGTAAAAGCTCCGATTGTAATGTTATTTTCTAGATAAATAAGCCCAATTAGTTTGCCTTGATTGAGAATAGGCGAACACAATACTGATTGAGGATGCTGCTGTTGAATGTAAGTATCGGCAGCAAATCTTGAGTCATTAGCAGTGCTATTTAAGACGAGGTTTTGTTTGCTCCTGAGCACATAGTTAACTACTGAAATAGGTAGTAATTCCTTAGCTAAAGGGATTTGCTCTACTGTTACTAATTCTGGGCTGAGAGCGCTGACTTCTATTGTCAATTGATTGTTTTCCTGCAAGATCAAATAGCCTTTTTGAGCTCCAGCGTTTTCTATTAAAATTGTCATTAGTTTGCTGAGCAAACCTTCTAAGGCAAATTCACCGGAAAGTGCTTGTGCAGCTTTCATAACACTAGCGAAGTCTAATACTGCTGAACCTCTCGAACTGGAGTTGGTTGACCGGGTTGAGGTCGTTACTCTAGTTGCTTCTATGTCCGATAACTCTGGGTTTGACGTGCGGAAAATTAGCTGAGGGTAGCGTTCGTCTAAGTCTTTGACTTTAGCTGTTGCTCCCCAGCGGATGTAACCATAGTAGGCTTCTGTCATGTAGGTTTTGGCTATTTTTTCTCTACCGAGAGCGAGATAAAATTCGGCGGCGATTTCGTTCGCTAAGGCTTCTTCTTGGATGTAGCCATTGTTTTTGGCTCCAATAATTGCTCGGTCGTAATAGTCCTGAGCTTTGAGGATATCGCCAGAAATTCGCGCTCTTTCTGCTTCAACGAGTTCGTATTTATGCTGGTAGTTGGCAGGGGCGTGGTGGGCCCAGTGCTGCATTTTTTTCTGGTTTTCTTCTACTTGGAGTAGATATTGTTGTTGTTTAGTAGGTTCGACCTTGGAATAATGAGCGAGGAGAGATAGGGAATAATAAAAGTTATAAACTGCAAGAGTCATCAAGCCTATCCCACTCGCAATTTGTTCTAGTACTAGCAAAGCATTGTCAATAGCTTGAGAAAAATCTTTGAATAAATAGCAGAGAATTGTTTTATTAATATATACAACAAAAAGAGTTCCACTATTTTTTGTTGCTTGCAAATAGGGCAGCATAGCTGTCTCGTCAAAACTTTCACCAATCAACAGAATTTTATTGGGCGCTAGCCCTTGTAAATTTAAGGTTAGTTGATGAAAACTTTGTATATAGTTGGTGACGAATTCTTGCTTTAATTTTTTCATTAAACCAATATATGCCAATTGTTCATTTGCCACTAATTCTAATGGCTTACCAACCCAAAGTATGTAAGCTGAGTAGTGAAGAGCACAAATACCAGCATATTCCATATCTCCAGTCTCTAGTCCACTGTGAAATCCCTCTATTAATGGTGCTAAAGTTTCCACCGTATGTTCTTTCCAGTGTCGAATCAAACCGTTAAAAGGAGCATAAACTTTACTTTTGAGTTCTCTAGCATTGAATTGCTCTAATAATCTTAAAGATAGTTGACCCGCATAATATCCAGCATCCAATTCGCCCATTACTCCCGATAAAATCATGCCATAATCAACATAGGCGATCGCAGCTACAGCCGAATGACCTTCTTCAATACAAAGAGCAAGCATAGTGAAAACTATCTGCACAAAAGCTTGAGGATTAGCAATCACAGCAGCAGCACTAATATTCATCAAAATTTGCATAGCGGCTAGCTTATACGGATCGGTCATTATAGGGAAACTTTCTAAATCTTCAAGCCGAGGCAAATTGAATTTTTCAGTGCTATCATTGCCAGGGAGAGGAGATAATTGTACGCCCAACAATTCCACGACTTTTGTTCCTGTTTCAATTGCTTTTAGCATCTGATTTTGTGCAATAGCAAACTGAATTTCTAGCTCATACACTTTCACCTTGTCCAGTAAATTTTTAGCTTGCTCCAAAACAATTTTTACCAAGTTTTCTGCTCGCTCAAAATTAGTATTTAAATATTCTGCTTCCGCCGCTTCCACATGAAGTTTAAGGCTCAATTCATAGTGACTATACCAGCTATTTTCTGGCAACAATTCCAACCCTACTGTTAAATATTTAACAGCCGCATCAATTGCTGTAGATATTTTTGCCTTCTTACCAGCTCTCAAGTTCAGATTAGCTAGTTCCTCTTTTTCTGAAGATTTCGTAATGAATTCTCTACCGATATTAAGCTGATTAACTATATCAAAAATTGTTTCTTCTAAGGCATAATTTGCTGTCTGATGTAACAGCAATTGACCGATTTTTAGATGAGTAAATTTTTTCTGCTCTTCAGGAATTAGGGAATAGGCTGCTTGCTGTACTCGGTCATGGAGAAATTTATAGCCAACTCTAAACTCTTCGAGAGGTGTTGTATCTTGTTCAGAGGGGTCAAGCTGTAACGGTATTTTATAATCATTACTTAAAGGTAACAATAAACCTAATTGCAACGCTTCCCAGAGATTATCTGCTATGCCAAACTGAGATTTTTCGCTGACTATTGCTAAGACATCTAAGTAAAAAGAGTTACCAATACAAGCAGCTAATTTTAACGCTTCTTGAGTAGATTCTGGGAGTTTTTGTAAGTTTCTCGCTACTAACTGGACAACGTTGTAATCGGTAATACCGATTGCTTGTATTTCCTCTAGGTTCCACAGCCAACGCCCCCGATCAAAGTCAAATTGCAACAGTCTTTCTGCATACAGGGT
Organism: Kamptonema animale CS-326; assembly: GCF_028330895.1. Taxonomy (NCBI): domain Bacteria; kingdom Bacillati; phylum Cyanobacteriota; class Cyanophyceae; order Oscillatoriales; family Microcoleaceae; genus Kamptonema; species Kamptonema animale. The sequence goes on from NZ_JAQMUA010000156.1 coordinate 13,824, forward strand.
TTGCAGCAATTGGTTCATAAAGAAGGGATTTCCCTGAGTCTTATTGAAAATGAGGCGGCTGAGTTCTTGGGAGCGTTCAGAATCTTTTAGGGTATCAGCGAGGATTAAATTAACTATATTAAGCGTTAAAGGTTGGAGGACAATATTATTAACTATTGCCCCAGTTTTTTGTATTTCCTCCAGGGTTGATATCAAGGCATGAGTAGGACTGACTTCGTTATCTCTATAGGCTCCAATTAGTAATAAATACTTGCTATCATCGTCAGTCATTAGCAGTTGGATTAACTTCAAAGAAGCTAAATCTGCCCACTGCAAATCATCAAGGAATAGAACAAGGGGATGCGTTTTTTTTGTAAAGACACTGATGAAATTTTTAAAGACTAAATTGAAGCGGTTTTGAGAGGCGGTAGGTTCAAGTTCCGGGACTTTTGGCTGACTACCAATAATCAATTCCACTTCTGGAATTACATCAATGATGACTTGACCATTGACCCCTAATGCTTCTAAAAATTCTGATTTCCAAATGGATATTTGTTCAGTAGTTTCTGTTAACTGCTGGCGGATTAGTTCTGAGAAAGCTTGAATAATCGCTGCATAGGGAATGTTACGCTTGAATTGGTCAAATTTCCCAGTAGTAAAGTAGCCCCGTTGTCGGACTATGGGTTTGTGGACTTCCTGAACAACGCTAGTTTTGCCAATGCCGGAGTAACCAGAAACTAGCATTATTTCAACCTTGCTTAACCCGGTTGGGGGATTACTAATTCGTTCAAATGCTTCTAGTAATGCTGTAACTTCCAATTCCCGACCGTAAAGTTTTTGAGGAATGAGAAATTGTCCTGATTTATCTTTTTTACCTGGAGTCAAGTTACGAATACGTCCAGTAGCTTGTAATTGGTTTAAGCATTCTTCTAAGTCTACTTTCAGTCCTTGGGCACTTTGATAGCGGTCTTCCGCATTCTTTGCTATTAATTTCATCACAATAGCACTGATAGCATCAGGAATTTCCGGGTTAAGCTGTTGAATGGGAGTCGGATTTTTGGCAATGTGGCAATAGACTAATTCCAATGGTTCAAAACTGGTAAATGGAACTTGACCCGTTAGCATTTCATAGCAGGTGATGCCGAGGGAATAGAAATCGGTGCGGTAGTCGAGAGTGCGGTTCATTCTCCCAGTTTGTTCGGGAGACATATAGGCAAGAGTGCCTTCAAGTTCGTTGGGGTTATTGATAGTTGGGGTTTCTCGGCTCAGGCGAGTGGCGATGCTGAAATCGATGAGTTTAAGTTGCTTGGTAGTGGCGTTAATGATGATATTACTTGGTTTAATATCTTTGTGAATGATGCTGTGTTGATGGAGTTCAGTAAGACCAATTGCAAGTTGTAAAGCGATGCTAAGAAATTCTTTAATAGTAGTTTTTTTTGCTGCTAAAAGTTGCTTGAGAGAAGTTCCGCCCAAGTCTTCCATGATCAGAGCGTAGCTGTTACCTGCAATTTCTAGACTGTAGGTGTTAACAACGCCTTGTAAGTTTAAATTTTGAGTTATTTTATATTCGTGTCTGAGGCGAGTAATATCTTCTATAGTAGGGAACTCGGCTGTTAGGGTTTTGATGATGATTTGGGTACGGTCTTTTTCTCGGATTCCTCGGTAGATGGCGTTCTTTATTCCCACTTGGACTGACTGGGTGATTTGATAACCGGGAAGGTCGAACATATTGGAATCTCCTGTACCGAGAGAAGCAAGTTGTCGATAAGTATATCGAATTTTTCGGGCAAGTAGGAATGGAAGTGAAATTTTAGCCCCCTCTCTCCACTTTGGGGAAAGCTGAGAGAGGGGTGATAGGTGCAAGATTTGAGTTTTAAATGAATATATACAAGTCTAAATTATTCATACGTATTTGTAGGGTAGTGCCCATTGGTGTCAACTTAACGCCAAACCCTTAGTCCGACAGGGCTTAAACCCCCTATCGGGTTTGAGCCTAAGTTGACACCAATGCTCAGTGTAACTACCAGTTAATCTACGTAAATCTACTGATTTGTAAAGTTTCTATAAAGTACCTTGCGAACAGCTTGACTTTCCTTTGAAGGTCATGGTAAGTTCATTTTCTGTGATACAGATCACAGAAATTTTGTTAGCTTTGTCACCTCTCGCAATGTCTTCTGTCACAATATCTCAGGCTACGAGCAAAAATTCTCAATGCTTACCGTTGACGCTGGCCCCTAGTTCCCCGACTAATCTTACCCAAGCTCTGCAACAGGCGGCAATTCATTCTCCCCATCAAGGCATTGTCTATATTGAGTCCAATGGTAAAGAGAGCGTTCAGTTATATCCAGACTTACTAGAGGAAGCCCAGCGGATCGTTTGCGGATTGAGAAAACTCGGACTAAAGCCGCAAGATAAGGTAATTTTCCAGTTCGATCGCAATCAAGACTTTATTGCTGCTTTCTGGGGATGCGTTTTAGGGGGGTTCGTTCCCGTACCGATCGCGATCGCTCCCACCTACTCCGAATCTAATGGATCTGTCACAAAGCTGCACCATGCTTGGCAGATGTTAGAGCAGCCGACAATTCTAACTAACGAAAAACTAGCTCCCTCAATTCTTGCTCTGTCAAAGACTTGGGGAGTTGATAGTATTCAAATTGAAACTATTGAAGAGTTGCAAATAGGTACTCCTGACAAACGCGCTGAAAATAGTAATCCCGACGATTTAGCTCTATTGCTGCTCACTTCTGGAAGCACCGGAATGCCTAAAGGCGTGATGCAAAGCCACCGCAATTTACTCAGCCGCTCTGCTAGTACATCCCAGATAAATAATTTTAATAATAAAGATATCTCACTGAATTGGATGCCTCTCGACCACGTTGGTGGTCTAGTCATGTTTCACATTCGAGATGTTTACTTGGGTTGCAAACAAATCCACGTTGTCAAAGAAGCTATCTTGCAAAACCCGCTCCTTTGGCTAGACTTGATCGATCGCTTTAAAGCAACAATTACTTGGGCTCCAAATTTCGCCTATGCGTTGATTAATAACCAGGCTCACAAGATTCAATCGCAATATTGGAATTTATCTTCAATGCGGTTTATTTTAAACGCAGGTGAGGCAATTGTTGCTAAAACAGCAAGAGGTTTTTTAGAGTTACTTTGCCCCCAAGGACTGCCAGCTAATGCGATGCGTCCGGCGTGGGGAATGTCAGAAACTTCTTCAGCCATTACTTTCTCAAACAACTTTTCATTAGACTCAACAGCCGATTGTGATGCTTTTGTAGAAGTAGGATTTCCCATTCCTGGTATTTCGATTCGCATTGTTGATAGTAATGACCAGGTAGTTGAGCAAGAAACGATTGGACGCTTACAGGTTAAAGGAGTTTCCGTTACCTCTGGTTACTATCAGAATCCAGAACTAAATCGAGAAGTTTTTACCGAGGACGGATGGTTTAATACGGGAGATTTGGGATTTCTAAAAGGTGACAATCTAACTATTACAGGTCGCGCCAAGGACACGATTATAGTCAATGGTCTCAACTACTACAGCCATGAAATTGAAGCAGTAGTTGAAGAAGTTGAGGGAGTAGAAGTCTCCTATACTGCCGCCTGTGCCGTCCGAACTCCTGATAGCAACAGCGATAAGTTAGCAATCTTTTTTCATACACATATTTCCGAAGCGAACCCCTTGGCGTTACTACTCAAGGATATTCGAGCTAGTATTGTTAAAAAAATTGGGCTGAATCCAGATTATCTGATTCCAGTTGAGAAAGAAACGATTCCGAAAACAGAAATTGGGAAGATTCAGCGATCGCAATTGAGCCAGCGTTTCATAGCTGGTGACTTTGACAGTATTCTCAAACATTTGGATATTGCTACCAGCAACGGTAACACATTACCAGACTGGTTTTATCGCCCGATTTGGCGACCAAAAATAGCGATTCCCGTAACAACTCAGTCAATAACAGGCGCAACCCTAATATTCATTGATTCAATAGGATTAGGAACTTACTTGAATGTAGAACTAGAAAATCGCAATAGTCCCTGCATCAAGGTTGAAATTGGTGATGAATTCAACAAGTTTGATACCCATCACTATCAAATTAACCCCAAACACGCCGAACACTATCTGCAACTACTAGCATCACTCTTAGAAGATAACATCACAATTGTTCGGATTCTGCATTTGTGGACATATCAAGCATATTTAGGAGAGATTGCCAACTTAGAAGCACTAGAAGAATCCCTCGATCTTGGGGTTTATAGTTTACTTTTCCTCACTCAATCACTAACCAAGCTTAAAGCGGCGAACCATTCAGTACAATTACAGGTAATTTCTAGCTATTCACAGCCAACTTCACCCGATGACAAAATTGCATCGGAGAAAGCTCCAATTTTGGGACTGGTCAAAACAATTGGCCAGGAAATCGTTGGTTTGAAATGTCGGCATATCGATCTCCCTGTAGATTCAGTTGCCGTGAATGCGCCTTATATTCTCACGGAGATTCAGACAGATAGCAGCGACTCAGAAGTGGCATATCGTAATGGACGGCGTTTAATTCCCCGCTTAGAAAAAGTTGACTTGACCATAGCTGAAAAGCAAAAACTTCCCTTCCAAGCTGGCAGAATGTATCTGCTGACTGGAGGATTAGGAGGAATTGGTGTTGAGATTGCCAAGTATTTGCTCGAAACTTATCAAGCTAGGTTGTTATTAGTCGGTAGAACTCAATTGCCTCCTAGAAGTACATGGGAAACTCGGATCAAACAGGCAGATGTTGTTGCTCAAAAGATCGAGGCTTACCTAACATTAGAGAAACGTGGGGGAGAGATTATCTACGAAGCTGTAGATATCTGTGATTCTACTCAGTTGCAACAGGTTGTTAACCAAGCTCAGTCTCTCTGGCAATGCGAATTACAAGGAGTGATTCACTCAGCAGGAATTTATCAAGAAGGTTTACTGGTCAAGGAAACCAAAGATAGTTTTGCGAAAACACTGCATCCTAAAGTTTTCGGTACTTGGGTTTTGCATCAACTCATAGTCAAACATCCCAATCCTCTTTTCATTAGTTTCTCTTCGGTTAGTAGTTTTTTTGGAGGGGCGATGGTAGGTGCTTATAGTGCAGCCAACCATTTCCTAGACTGCTTTGCTCACTATCAAAAACACCAGTGTTCAATACAGAGCTATTGCTTTAATTGGAGTACATGGAATGAGGTAGGCATGAGTCAAGGCTATCGGGGAAAAGATGCACTCCACGCGAGAGGTTACAAATCCATGTCAGCAAAAGAAGGCTTGCATTCTTTCCTAACAGGGTTATATAATGATCGAGCAAACCTCTTAATTGGGTTGGATGGAAGTAAAAGCTTTATTCAACAACATACAGAGGTAAATGAAGCCGGAAAATACCCTTTTAGTCTTGAATGTGAAAGTCCTAAATACCAGCGAAAACAAGCCGCTACGCCCGCCAAAACAGAAGTAGAAAAAACAATTGCTTCTATTTGGAAACAAGTGTTAAATATAGATGATATCGATCTCCACGATAGCTTCTTCGATCTAGGTGGAAACTCCTTACTTGTAGCTCAGGTAACTGGGAAGTTACAGGAAGTTTTACATCGAGATATTTCGATGAGCGAAATGTTTCAGTACCCCACCATTAGCTCGATCGCAAAACATTTAGACAATCCAGAAAAACAAATCTCTATTAATCAGTTGCGTCAGAGCAAAAGTCCAACTGATAAACGTCGAGAACTCATTCATAGACAGCAGCAAATTCTGTCTAGAAAGTCACGAAATTTAGTCTAAATCCATATCAATTTGTCAACAATATAACAATTAATCAGGAGTCCATTAGAATGGAAGCAATTGAAAACGTGGGTGTAGGTAATGAACTAGATATTGCCGTTATTGGGATGTCTGGTCGCTTCCCTGGAGCGAAAAATATTGATGAATTTTGGCAGAATCTACAAGATGGCGTGGAATCTCTTTCCTTTTTCTCAGAAGCAGAATTGGAAGCTGCTGGTGTCGATGCTGCGACTGCAAGCAATCCGAATTATGTGAAAGTAGCTCCTGTGCTAGATGATGTTGATTTGTTTGATGCTTCCTTCTTTGGCTATAGTCCGAAAGAAGCGGAAATGTTAGATCCTCAAAATCGCTTGTTCATGGAGTCTGCTTGGGAAGCTCTGGAAACTTCTGGCTATAATCCTAAAAATTATTCAGGTTCGATTGGCGTTTATGCCAGTCAATCTCTGAGTACATACCTGTTAAGAAATGTTTATCCAAACCTTGATTTTCGCAGTTCGATTCTCTCATCAAGAAATGTCCAAGCTTTGATTGCTAATGAGAGAGACTTCTTACCAACAAGAGTTTCTTACAAATTCAACTTAAAAGGGCCTAGTCTCAACATTCAAACAGCTTGTTCGAGTTCATTGGTAGCGATTCACTTAGCTCGTCAGAGCTTATTAATGGGTGAATGCAATATTGCTTTAGTCGGTGGAGTTTCCATCTATCTTCCTCAAAATGCAGGTTATTTATATGAAGAGGGAATGATGCACTCTCCCGATGGACATTGCCGAGCTTTTGATGCCAAATCTCAAGGAACTGTTTTTAGTGGCGGTGTCGGTGTTGTCATTCTCAAGCTACTCGCTAATGCTATTGCTGATGGAGATTGTATTCATGCAGTAGTCAAAGGTTCAGCAATTAATAATGATGGTGGTTTCAAAATCGGCTATACAGCGCCTAGTTCTCAAGGTCAGGCAGAGGCAATTGCCGAAGCAATTCTCAATTCAGGAGTAGATGCTGAAACTATTACTTATGTAGAAGCTCATGGTACAGGAACTCTCCAAGGCGACCCGATTGAAGTTACAGGATTAACTAAAGCTTTCTCACACTATACCGAAAAGAAAGGCTTCTGCGCCATTGGTTCCGTGAAGCCAAATATTGGACATACTGATGTAGCAGCCGGAGTTACCAGCTTCATTAAAACTGCGTTAATGTTGAGACATAAACTGTTAGTTCCTACCATCAACTTTGAAGAACCAAATCCCCAAATAGATTTTGCCAATAGTCCCTTCTACGTCAACACAAAACAGCAACCTTGGACAACTGAAAATGGCATTCCTCGCCGCGCCGGAGTCAGCGCTTTTGGCATTGGTGGAACTAATGCTCATGTCATCTTAGAAGAACCGCCAGAAGTAGCCTCCATACCATCAGAAACCGAACGCCCCTTGCATTTATTATGCCTCTCGGCCAAAACTGAAAAAGCTTTAAATGAATTGGTGGCCAAATACGAAACTCACATCGAAGGATCGCCCAATCAGCCCTTAACAGATATTTGTTTCACTGCCAATGCAGGACGTTCGCACCATAATTACCGCATCGGAATTGTAGCTGATTCCGCACAAGATTTACGCGAACAATTAGCCGACTTCTCTGCTGGTGAAGACTTTAGCGAAGTCATTACCAAATGTTCCACTAACAACCCGCCTAAAATAGCCTTCCTATTTACCGGTCAAGGTTCCCAATACATCGGCATGGGGCGCGAACTTTACAATACTCAACCGACATTCCGCCAAACTCTCGATCGCTGCGATCGATTGCTACAACCCTATTTAGAAGTGCCGCTGCTAGATGTTCTTTACCTAGAAAAGGGCGTAGATTCTCCTCTCAATGAAACAGCTTATACCCAGCCAGCTTTGTTTGCTTTCGAGTATGCTTTAGCTCAATTATGGCTATCTTGGGGCATCAAGCCAGATGCAGTTATTGGTCACAGTTTAGGCGAATACGTAGCCGCCTGCATAGCCGGAGTTTTCAGCTTAGAAGATGCCATAAAGTTAGTTGCAGAACGCGGTCGGCTGATGCAAGCACTACCTCCAAATGGCGAGATGGTTGCTATTTTAGCGAATGCAGAGTTAGTAAAAGCCGCCATCGCACCCTACCAGCCAAATGTGGTAATTTCAGCCATCAACAGCCCAGAAGAAACAGTGATTTCTGGAACTTCTGAAGCCATTTCTGCGGTACTTTCAGACCTGCAACCTCAAAAACTGTGGACGCATAAGCTCACAGTCTCCCACGCCTTCCACTCGCCTTTAATGACACCAATTCTGAATGATTTTAGGCAAATTGCAGCTCAAATCACCTATGCAGAACCACAAATTGAGCTAATTTCAACAGTAACAGGAGAAAGCGCCCAAATCACTGAAATGGGATGCACTGAATATTGGTGCAATCAAATTCTGCAACCTGTCAATTTTGAAAGCGGGATTAATACACTTTCAGCTCTACAAATTGATATCTTCCTTGAAATTGGAACGCACTCTCCATTAATCCAGATGGGACGCAGATGCCTCCCAGAAACAACAGCAGTTTGGCTGTCTTCACTTCACAAAGAACGCTCTAACTGGCAGCAATTACTTGCGAGTTTAAAAGCATTATACGTTCATGGAGCCGATGTTGATTGGGCGGCATTTGACCAAGACTATTCCCGTCGCCGAGTGCTACTTCCTACTTATCCATTCCAGCGCCAAAGATATTGGATTGAGCCAGCAGCAAGAGTAATAGTCAGCGAACAGCAGACCTCACTTGCACCAGTGCATTCCATCTTTGAAGAAGCAGATCTGGCGCTATCTACGGCGGGATTAAATTCCCAAAAAGTAACTTGGCGTGACAGAATATTAGCTGCCAAAAATAGCGATCGCCCCTCTTTATTAGAGTCTTATCTTTGTCAGCAAGTAGTCCGGGGATTGGGGGTAAAACGATCTGAAGTCTGCCTCGAAGCGTCTTTAAGGGAATTAGGATTTGATTCTTTAATGGTCGTCGAACTCAAAAATCAGATTGAGAAAGATTTGGAAATCAGCTTGCTAGTGAAAGAACTGATAGCAGGGCCTTCTATCACTCAGCTAGCCCTAAAAATGAGTTCTCAACTAACGCCAGCAATAGAAGAATTATTGCCAACACTTGAGATTGCAGCTTTGACAGTTTCTCAAGATACTCATTTGAGTTGGATTAATAAATCTGAGTTTTCTACTTCTGCAAAAATCCGCTTATTTTGCTTTCCCTACGCTGGTGGTGGCGCTTCAACCTACCGCAGTTGGGAGTCACAGTTACCACCAGAAATAGAAGTCTGTCCAATACAGCTTCCTGGCCGCGAAAACCGCATCAGCGAAGCGCCTTTTACTCAATTTACAGAGTTAGTTGAAGTTTTGGCAGATGTCTTGAAACCAATGCTCGATCGACCCTTTGCATTCTACGGACATAGCATAGGTGGGCTGCTAGCTTTTGAGGTAGCAAAGTCCCTTCGCGATCGGTTCGGCTTGTTGCCAATTCACTTGTTTATTGGGGCAACTATTGCTCCCCAATTACCTAATCCTTTCCCAGCTCTCGATTTGACTTCTCCTCTGAATTTAACCAGGTTTCTCCGCAGTTTAGGAACATCATCTAAAGTGCTGCAAAACACTGAACTGATGGAGGCGCTGTTACCGACTTTGAAGGCAGATTTTCTGGCTCTTGAGAGCTATACTTACAAGGATAATGCACCGCTTGATTGTCCGATTTCGGCTTTTGCGGGAAGCAAAGATCGCTTTGTGAGCCAAGAAGATATGGCAGCATGGAACCTACAGACTTTGAGCCGCTTCCACCTTGAAGCTGTTGCAGGTTCTCACTTATTTTTAGAGAGCGATCGCGAACAGGTTTTACAAACTATTTGCCGCGAATTAGCACCTAATAGCTTTCTACATCACCAAGTCTCTCCTTTTAGTCGCTCATTAACGTCATCTGGCGTTAATTCTCATAAATAAATAAATAGTATGCAGTTGCGCTAAAGCGCTCTTTCTGTATGTGACAGAGGGCTTTAGTACAACTACATACCTTGATTTAAAGTGACAGAGACTTTCCTCCTAAAAGAAAAGAGAAAAAGAATTAAAAGGGCGATTGTAAAGGATTTTAGATCGTCTAACAACTAACAACAAAGGAAAAATCATGGATGCAACTTCTTTGCCCATCAACCAAGAGCGAGTAATCAAAGGACAAGCCGTTTACACAGAAGATATTTTGTCTGAATATGACAAGATCGTGGGAATTTCGGCTCGTTTTTTGTGGAAATGCTCTTATTCTAGGCTACTCAATTTTTACAACAAAAATATTTCTGCTTGTCACTTAGATGTCGGAGTTGGATCGGGATATTATTTGGATAAATGTCGCTTTCCTTCTCAGCAGCCAAAAATTAGTTTATTGGATCTAAATGCTAATAGTTTAGAGTTTACCTCAAAGCGCATTAAACGCTACAATCCCTCTTGCTATCAAGCATCTGTGCTGGAACCATTACCGATCGAACCCAATCAGTTTGATTCTATCGGCATTAACTACTTACTGCACTGTCTGCCTGGAACTATGGCGACAAAAACAGTAGCCTTTGAGTACCTTAAACCTTTGATGAAAGATGGTGCGGTTTTATTTGGTTCTACTGTTCTCGGCTCTGGAGTTAAGCACAATTATTTAGGGAGAATAGTAATGCACATTTACAACAACACTGGTGTTTTCACTAATTGGCAGGATAACGTTGAAGATTTAAAAAAGGCGTTAGCATCGAATTTTTCGAGTTATTCAGTTCAAGTTGTTGGTTGTACTGCACTATTTACGGCAATAAAATAATCAGTAGAAGGGAAAAGGCTTTCGTTATCTAGAATGGCAAGATGGAAAAGAATTCTGCCTTTTACTTATCCCGCCACAGGTTAGGGAGAGCCACAAAGCAATCTCTCTCCCCAGCTTTTGAACTTCCTACTGGTTTCCAACCTCAAAAAAAAAGAGAGAGCCACCTTAGCGACTCTCCCTGCCATCAGGGTGCATCTAAGTAACATAATATATCACTCTGGTAATGTGGGGTTGTACCCCTTATTTAAAGTTTTGGTAAACAAACCGTTCTGGATTGTGATGTTAGTGTGAGGAGTGGGGGAGGATAGGGAGGATGGGAGGAGGATTTAGCTACTCTATTTTAGGGGTGACAATGCCTCTATCGCTTGATGAGTAAAGCTTTGAGCGTCATAAATATCGCTCAAGATGGACGCGACGATCGCAGACTGAAGGAGATGACACTAAAGAATTACGATCGTCGCGATCGCTCCCTGAGATTGCTGGGGATTCAATTCCGCAATTAGTAAAATGCGTACCTCCTGGTAATGAAAAACGCCAGAAGTTAATAAATCCGTTCCAAACGGCGAAAATCCCGCTCAACTTCCGCCCAGAGAGCGCGGTTGTGAGGGTCAGTCCGCAGAGCTTTTTTCAGATAACTTCTAGCTTTATCAACCTGGTGTTCGCCGATCAAGTGCCTTCCCCAGCGCTGATAAGCGATCGCCTGCCATTGCCGCACCTCCATATCATCAGGAATGCGCTGCGCCAAACCTTCCACCAGTGCGATCGCGCGCGGGAACCTCTGATATTTAAGTAACTGCTGTAACTGTAAATAAGAATCCCGCTTCAACTTTTGGTCAGCTTCCGACAGCGCCCCATTATATTCAATAGGTCGTTCTTTGCGAGTTACTTTAACTGCCTGTGGTTGAGCCCGCACTGCCGCCGATGCGGATGTCGAAACAGGCTGTTTCCCCTCCTGAACATCAGGCGGCGCAACATCCAAGAGAAACTTATAAGCCTCAGTCAGGGCAATAAACTTATTCTTAGCTGCTTCATCCCCAGGATTCACATCGGGATGATACTCTCTCGCCAGCCGCCGATAAGACGACTTAACTTGCGACAAACTCGCACCTAATCTTAACCCTAACTGCCGATAATAATCTGCAATATCCATCTATTTTAAGACGGCAAAACCATATAAAAATATATCATTAGTTGGTGCTGTTAGCAATGATTTCTAAAATCCTCAAAATAAAATTGTGAGGTAGTAGCTGTTCAAAAGCAGCGCGAGATTTCCGGCATACCTCAGCAAACTCTTCCTCCGAAAGTCGATCGTGAAAAGCTTGGATATACTCTCCAATCCGGTGTACTTCCGAAAAGGGGACGATGACACAAAAATCTTCCCATTTTATCTCTTCCAAATCCGGTAAAAACGTATTAGTATCGATAAAGACGGGAATCCGCCCTGCTGACATCACCTCCCAGGGTTGGTAGCAGCCATTATCGTCTCCCCTCATCACTAAAGTGTAAGCGTTATTCTGGATACTTTCTATATACTCAGCTCTTCGGCGCTGCTTTTCTTCCCAGGGAAGATCGAAAAAATCTCCCTTTCTTTCAATCAAAAATGTTTGTAGGTTTTGTGCTTTTTGCACTTCATGAATTACTTTTTTTCTGACTAATCGTGCAATCAACCTTCGCCTTGCCATATTCAGATTACGATTGACAAACAGGCTGCCTGCCATCCAATTAACCATAGAATCAGAGAATTTAATATAACGTAATATCAGCGAATTTAGGCGGGATGGGTATTCAGTATTGCCCACAAAACCGACAGTAGGAATTGATGGTTTGGGGATAGGGGTTATCTTCCCCCCCAGGTCGAAAATCCATGGGGGCATGGGTATTGCTTTTTCTCTTTTGTTGCGGTAAGTTGAGGCGGAAAAAAATATTTCTCCCTCATACGGTTTACACTCCAAAGAATTTGAAAAGGTGACGAGAGTCCGTTTTGATGCTACTACTTTGCGCCTAAATTTATGTAATTCACCCTCCCTTTTACGATTATAATAATCTGAAATAAAATGTGGCGTTACCACAATCTGGCCTGCATCTGCAAAGTTTTTAAAGCGGTGAACCTCAACTAGCTCCGGCAATTTATCCCTGAGCAAATTCCAAAATTGTAACTCTGGATTAGTATCCAGCGGGCTGAGGTGCATCAGCAGGGGGGCTAAGCGAACATTGGGAAGTAGCAAATCTTCATTAATCCATATTTCGACAGGCTTTTTAGGTTCAGAGAGCATTTTCTTTTTCTTCACAACAAGTCCTGTTTATTCCTAACCCAAATCTGGGACTAGGCGGGCGGGGTACTTTCCCCGCCACAACTGATTATACCCTTTCCTCAATTACCTGGTCAATGAGACCATATTCTTTCGCTTCCGCAGCAGACATGAAATAATCGCGATCGGTATCCTTCTGAATTTTTTCTAAAGTTTGACCCGTCCGCTTAGCTAACATTTCATTGAGTTGTTGTCGTACTCTCAAAATTTCCTTAGCTTCAATTTGAATGTCTGTTGCTTGGCCGCGCGTACCGCCAAGAGGCTGGTGGATCATAATCCGTGCGTGAGGCAAAGCCAACCGCTTACCCTTAGTCCCTGCTGCTAATAGGAAAGCTCCCATTGAAGCTGCTTGACCAACGCACATAGTAACCACTTCAGATTTAATGTACTGCATGGTATCAAAAATAGCCATACCAGCAGTAACAGAACCCCCCGGTGAATTGATATAGATAAAGATCGGCTTAGTAGAATCATCAGAATCTAGGTATAGCAAATACGCAACAATTCGATTAGCCAAACCATCCGTTACTTCTTGACCCAGAAAGATAATTCGTTCCTGACTGAGACGAGTGTAAATATCAATCCACCGCTCATAGGTACTACCGGGGAGACGGTATGGGACACTAGGGACACCAATAGGCATAGGACTCTACTCGTTTTATGAGGGTGAACAAAATTTACTTGAGAGCAGCCAAAGGTTTAGGCAAGTCTTTGCTACTTTCTAAAACGCGGTCTAGCAGACCGTATTCTTTGGCCTCAGCCGGTGTCAGATAAAACATTCGATCCATGTCTTTGGCTATCTTCTCTACAGTTTGACCAGTATTTTTAGCGAAGATTTCCACAACAGTTCTCTTGTTTAACAAGACTTCTTGAGCCATGATTTGGATGTCAGTAGCTTGACCTCTGCCACCAGTTTTAGATTGGTTCAAAACTATAGTAGCGTGAGGCAAGCTTGCCCGGAATCCTTTAGTACCTGCTGATAAAATCATGGCAGCCGTTCCCATCGCCTGACCAATACAAATTGTATGAACAGGAGGCTTGATGTAACTCATCGTATCGCAGATAGCAAAGGCTTCAGTTTCCAAGCCAATTGCATAGCCCTCATCTCCCCAAGAAGTGCCACTGGAGTTGATGTAAAAATAGATCGGCTTTTCGGGGTCGTCAAATTGCAAATAGAGTAGTTGAGCAATAATTAGCTCAGTTACATCCATGCCGACACTCCGTTTAATCTCATCTGAGGAAAACAGGGGCATCCCCAGATAGACAATCCGTTCCTTCAACAACAGCGATTCTAAATCCGGCGGGGGCGTGCGGTAGTTCGCATCCCCATAGTAAGACGATTGCATAGCTTTAATGGGTGAGTTGATACGGAGTTGTCGGTAGAGCTGGTGGAGCTATCCTAAAGAAATAGTAGCGTAATTTTAAGGTACACCGCTTGACACTCCCAGCCCTAAAAGGGATAGGATTTTTGAGAGTTAGGCAAACCTAACGCCCCAGGGCTTTGCCAAAAAGCCTTGCTTACACTCCCTGGTGGCCCAGGTTGTGCTTACTTGGTGTTTGTGGTTGGTGGTAGGAATTTGCTTCCAAAACTCAAATTTGTGAGTTTGTTTATCCATCCATAAACTAATTATGCCTTGTGGTCTTGACTTGACGGCGGCTAAAGCCGCAAAAACTTCTGCCATGCCTTTAGGCGATGGGTTTCCGTTTTGGAGGTCTTTATGAAAGTTAGTTTACAGTCTGCTCTCAATGATGCCAACCTTGATGCAGCAGCGCCCTCGACGCAGCGTCAGCTATCAATTTCGATTTCTGCCTCCGCCGCTGCGATCGATCGCAGCGTACCTTTAAATCTGTGCCTGATCCTTGACCACAGCGGTTCTATGGGTGGCAGACCCCTCGATACTGTCAAACAGGCGGCGGGCCGACTGGTGGATAGATTGAAACCAGGCGATCGCTTATCGGTGATTGCTTTCGATCACAAGGCTAAAGTTATTGTCCCCAACCAATTTATTGACGACCCCGCCAATATTAAAAAGCAAATTGACAAGTTAAGATCCTCCGGTGGCACAGCAATTGATGAGGGATTAAAACTGGGAATTGAGGAAATGGGTAAGGGCAAATCAGAAACGGTTTCCCAAGCTTTTTTATTGACTGATGGTGAAAACGAACACGGCGATAATAATCGCTGTTTGAAATTAGCAAAACTAGCTGCTGACTACAATATGACGCTGAATTCGCTAGGGTTTGGCGATGACTGGAATCAAGATATTTTAGAAAAAATTGCCGATGCAGCGGGCGGTACTCTTGCTTATATTCAGCGTCCCGAACAAGCAATAGACGAATTTAGCCGCCTGTTTACCCGCCTTCAATCTGTAGGGCTTACTAATGCTTATTTACTATTTTCTCTATTGCCAAAGGTGCGGTTAGCGGAACTAAAACCGATTGCTCAAGTTGCCCCGGATACGATCGAGTTACCAGTCCAGAAAGAAGGCGATCGCTTGATAGTACGGTTGGGAGATTTAATGAAGGATGTAGAGCGAGTAGTCTTGGCTAATCTTTATATTGGACAATTGCCAGAAGGTAGGCAAGCGATCGCGCACTTGCAAGTCCGCTATGACGACCCAGCCATTGGTGAAGCTTTACTATCCGATCCCATAGCAGTTGAAGCTAATATTATGAGAGCTTATCAGCCAGCACCCAACCCACAGGTACAGCAACATATTTTTGCTTTAGCGAAATATCGACAAACTCAAATAGCTGAAACAAAATTGCAGCAAGGCGATCGCGCTGGTGCAGCTACGATGCTACAAACTGCGGCTAAAACAGCTTTACAAATGGGCGATAAAAGTGCAGCCACAGTATTGCAAACTTCAGCCACTAGATTGCAGTCGGGAGAGGAATTATCGGAAAGTGAGAAGAAGAAAACTCGGATTGTGTCTAAAACAATCTTGAAGTAACAATTTCAATCGCTTAGTTAATGTAGCTAACAATATCTAGGCGATTGAAATCGCGGCTATACAAACAAAGTCCGCCTACGCGGACTAATTATGGATTAAGCAGTAGGATTATCCCCCCGATCGCGCTGATTTAACAGAAGATCGAGCATCCGCGCCGTCTCAATTCTTAAACCCTCAATATTAGCCTGTTGCCGTTCAATATTAGCCTGTTGTCGATCCATTCTCTCAAATAACTGCTGCCGTTCTTCTCTTGCCTCTGCTGCCACATTTGCTAAAGCTTGAATCACGCGAGCGTTACTTTCTGCGATATTAACCGTGACTTCTAATTTTGCACCTAAAGCATCCATGCGAATATCGAAAGCATTCATGCGATCGCCAATACGTTCTACTGTATTAGCTAAACGATCTAAGCGATCGTCATCCCACCGCTCTGTACTCATAGATTTTTCTCCTTTACTTTGCTTTTTGAGATAGTTTTAATTTTAGCTATTTTTTAACTATTCTGTATAGGCGTAACCAGTGTTCGGCTGAGCGCGGTTCCTGACGCTCTTGAAGGGCTCACCGTCGAAGCCTCAAGCCGAAGTCAGAAGGTATAGCTCCTATCTTCCTTGTTCCTTCTGAAACCAATTATATGCAATGCTAGTTAATTGATTAATTGAATATTCAAAAAATGTCTATTATTTCCACTGTCACTGTTACTGTTCCCGCTACTACTGCCAATCTAGGGCCTGGTTTTGACTGCATTGGAGCCGCTTTGACTCTGTACAATCATTTCAAGTTTTCCCTATTACAAGAAGCGGAAACGCTCAGAATTACCGCCACAGGTGCAGAAGCCGCAAAAGTCACAACAGACAGCAGCAATCTTGCTTATCAAGCTTTTGTGAAATTATACGAATATCTCGGTCAGTCCCCGCCTTCGGTGGCAATTGATATTAGTTTGGGAGTACCGCTGGCGAGGGGTTTGGGAAGTTCGGCAACCGCGATCGCAGGCGGGTTAGTCGGGGCAAATTATTTAGCTGGGGAACCTCTGACTTCCGTAGAAGTGATGCAGTTAGCGATCGCGATCGAAGGCCATCCCGATAATGTTGTCCCCGCTTTGTTCGGCGGGTGTCGCCTTGCTGCTACTAAAGGAGAACCCCCCCAACCCCCCCTTACTAAGGGGGGGCTAAATGCCGCAGTTATAGAATCTCCCCTTAGTAAGGGAGGGCTAAATTCAGAATCTCCCCTTAGTAAGCCAGGGCTAAATTCAGAACCCCCTCTTAGTAAGCCAGGGC
>NZ_JAQMUA010000018.1:0-25737 GCF_028330895.1 Kamptonema animale CS-326
AATGACGATGGATAACTAATAAAGGGGATGACTAACCTGGATTTGGTATTACCTCCTATTAAACTTAGCTTTCAAATCGTTAAGAGTGGGTGATTGCGGAGGCTTGCTGGTAGCTTTTCTATCGCTATTTGGTTGCTCTTGTAACTTCATTGATAAACTAATGCGCTTCAATTTCTCATTAACTTCTAGCACGCGCACCTTCACCACTTGTCCCACCTTAACAATCAGTTTTGGGTCTTCCACAAATCTGTCAGCTAGTTGAGAAATATGCACTAAACCATCCTGATGCACGCCGATATCAACAAATGCCCCAAAGTTAGCAACATTGGTAACAATACCTTCTAATTCCATGCCCACATTCAAGTCAGAAATTTCTTTAATTCCTGCTTTAAAAGTGGCATATTTGAACTCATCTCGCGGGTCTCTTCCCGGTTTTTCCAGTTCCTTAATGATATCGCGGAGGGTGGGTTCGCCGATGGTTTCGGTGACGTATTTTTTAATGTTAATAGACTTGACTTTTTCAGATAGTTGTGTTATATGTGCTAACGGAACGCTCAAATCTTTAGCGATCGCTTCCACAACAAAGTAACTTTCTGGATGCACTGCTGTATTATCCAGTGGATTTTCGCCCCCGCGAATGCGTAGGAAACCAGCAGCTTGTTCAAAAGCTTTTGGCCCCAATTTCGGTACTTTCAGAAGTTGACGGCGATTTTTAAAGGCTCCATTTTCATTGCGGTAATTAACTATATTTTTAGCAACCGTTGGTGTCATTCCCGATACAAAGGTCAGTAATTCTTTGGATGCTGTATTTAAGTCTACACCCACATAGTTAACGCAGCTTTCTACGGTGTCGTCGAGTTTCTTTTTGAGCAATTTTTGATCGACATCATGCTGATATTGTCCTACACCGATTGATTTCGGGTCAATTTTAACAAGTTCCGCCAGGGGATCTTGCAAGCGGCGACCAATACTGATGGCTCCTCTTACTGTAAGATCGAGATCGGGAAATTCTGCGATCGCTACATCACTTGCTGAATAAATCGATGCACCAGATTCATTCACCATCACTTTAATTGGCTTTCTTTCTAAGGTTGCCAAAACTTCAGCAATAAACTCATCTGTCTCGCGAGAAGCTGTGCCATTACCAATCGCGATCAGCTCAATTTTGTAAGTCTCAATCATCCGCTTAATAGTATTAGCAGATTGTTGACGCTGTGCAACTGCTTGATGGGGGAAAATTGTCTGATATTCTAAAAATTTACCCGTTTCTGATAGTACAGAAACCTTACACCCAGTCCGAAATCCCGGATCTACGGCTAATGTCGGCTTCATCCCAGCGGGAGCCGATAGCAATAACTCCCGAAGATTGGTTTCAAATGTCTTAATTGACTCCAAATCTGCGTCGGCTTTCCTATTACTCCGTACCTCCGTAGTTAGAGATGTTTTCATCAACCGATTGAAGGCATCTTTGAGCATCGCTTGATAAAATTCTCTGACTGCTTTCACTTTAGTTTTAATCTCCTGAGATTCGAGATAGGAGAGTACAGCAGACTCATCGAAGGCAAGATCCAAGTCTAAAATCCCTTCCGTTTCACCCCGAAATAAAGCCAGCATATTATGAGGTTGAATGTTTTTAACAGCAACTTGATAATTGCGGTACATTTCAAATTTAGTGCTGCCTTCGGGATGTTCATCTTTGATCCGCGAAACAAAGGAACCCGATTTCATCAAATAGTCTCGTAAATATGCCCGCAATTCTGCTTTTTCTGAGACTTCCTCTGCTAAAATATCAGCAGCACCTTTGAGAGCTTCTTCTGCGGTTTTGACACCCTTCTCTTCGGAGATATATTTAGCGGCTTCTGCTTCTAGGGATACTGGTTGTGCCTGGAGTAAGTTAAGAGATTTGATAAATTCTGCTAGTGGTTCTAATCCTTTTTCTCTAGCAATAGTTGCTCGCGTGCGCCGCTTAGTTTTGTAGGGAAGATAGAGGTCTTCAAGTAAGTTTTTTTGTAGGCAAGCTTCGATTTTAGCTTTTAATTCGTCAGTGAGTTTACCTTGAGATGCGATCGCATCTAAAATTGTTTTTTTGCGGTCTTCAATTTCGGTAAGATAGGTAAATCGTTCGGAGATATCTCGCAACTGAATTTCATCCAGAGAACCCGTGCGCTCTTTGCGGTAGCGGGCAATAAAGGGAATTGTCGCTCCCTCAGCGAAAAGTTCAAGAGCGCTATTAATTTGAGCTGGATTGATGGAAAGTTCTTGTGCTAGAAGTTGAGGAATATTGAACATATTGTCTTAGTTTGAAGTAATCGATAATGGGATGAGGTTAAGGGGTAAGTTTCTTATTATACCAAATTTGGATATAAAATTCTATTTATGATTGGGTGCGATCGCTTTTCTTAATTAAGGCGATGGCGAGCGAAGGGCTAATCTGCGGTAGTTAGGGCTATAAATAAGATTATACTGCAAATCTATAGATACTAATAAATCCTAATTTTTTGAGGAAGTATTGACAAGACAGAAAATATGCGGTATTTAGTAAAAACTGGTGTTTTTGCGACGTTTATATCTTAATGGCATCCAATAAATACTACGCTGTTTTCAAGGGTAGGAAGACAGGAATATTTTCGAGTTGGCAGGAGTGTGATGAGCAAGTCACAGGCTTTAGTGGTGCTCTGTATAAATCCTTAAAGACCCAAGCAGAAGCAGAAGCAGCGTTAGAGCTTACAAACCAAACTTCAATATTTCAGCAAGAGCCTGAAAAAACGAAGCAAGAATTTGTAAAGTCAAATGCTATCTCTACGCACGAAATTATAATGGATAGTGTTTGTGTTGACGCTTCTTGTTTAGGCAACCCTGGTGTTGTTGAGTACAAAGGTGTTCACACAACCACACACGAAATAATTTTTCACAAAAAACCAATACCTTATGGGACGAATAATCTTGGAGAATTCTTAGCTATTGTTCATGCACTAGCACATCTTAAAAATCAAGGTAGCGATATACCTATCTATTCCGATTCAGAGACAGCTATTCTTTGGGTTAGAAACAAGCAAGTACG
Organism: Kamptonema animale CS-326; assembly: GCF_028330895.1. Taxonomy (NCBI): domain Bacteria; kingdom Bacillati; phylum Cyanobacteriota; class Cyanophyceae; order Oscillatoriales; family Microcoleaceae; genus Kamptonema; species Kamptonema animale. The sequence goes on from NZ_JAQMUA010000018.1 coordinate 3,062, forward strand.
AACAAAGTTAAATCGAAATGAGAGTAGTGAGGAAATATTTAATTTGGTAGAACGGGCATTGAGTTGGCTAGAGAGTAATGACTATGCTAATCCTATCCTTAAGTGGAATACTGTTTTTTGGGGGGAAATCCCAGCAGATTTTGGTCGAAAATAGGTCTAATCTATTTGAGATTGTAAGGATATGCGATCGCCAACCGTGCGAACGTTATATCAATGACATCCCGATCGAAGCATATAATCAGAGTATAACCCTCGATCGATACAATAACATTCATTTGGTTTGTGTGCAGGCGAGTTTACCGTTCCCGATAATTTTGACGATCCTTTGCCAGAGATCCATTTGACAGAATAGTGACTCCCAATGAAAGCATATAATCAAAGCATAAATCCTGGATCGATACAAATATGCTGAAAACGCTTTGGGCTACTATTCGGCACGGCAAAATTGAACTGTTAGAGCCAACAGAGCTACCAGAAGGTGTAAAGGTACTGGTAACATTACTGCCTGACGATGAGACTGAATTCTGGCTAGAAGCAAGCCAAACATCGCTGAGTACAGTTTGGGATAACAATGAGGATGATGTGTATGCCCAACTACTCCAAGAATGACATTATTTTGGTGCGGTATCCCTTTTCAGACTTATCGAGCTCAAAGGTAAGACCTGCCGTTGTTGTGAGTGTAGTACACCCATCTCAAGACATCATAATTACCCCCTTGACGAGCCAAACGAGTTCGTTACTTGAAGGAGAGTTTGTGTTGTCTGAGTGGGCAGCAGTAGGGTTGAACGTACCTACAGCAGTCAAAAGAGGTGTTTATACGGTGCATCAAAAATTGGCGATCAAAGTGATTGGTAAGTTAGTTGATACTGATGCGGAACAACTTGAATAATCTTTACAGGATTGGTTGGGTTTGTAGTTTAAACTGCGATCGCACCACCATCTCTTTGTGTTCGATCGCTAACCACCCCAATCCCCGATCGATCGCCTCCCCTTAGTCTAAAATCTCCTCATCCGGGTAATTCCCCACTCGACAAACTTCAAATTTCTCAGATAGCCTGTTAGAGCATCCCCTCTGAACTAAAATCTCAATGGAGGAGACGAAAGTGAGCAAGGTTTATATTATTACCGGTACCAGTAGCGGCTTTGGTCGCGCCCTCGCAGAAGCAGTTCTCAGTCGTGGCGATCGCGCCATTCTAACAGCCCGAAAAACTGAAAGTATCTCTGATTTAGTTGAAAAATATCCAGACACAGCAATAGCTGTACGCATGGATGTTACAAACGAGAGCGATCGCCAAGCAGTAGTTCAAGCTGCGATCGAAAGCTTCGGGCGTATTGATGTCTTAGTCAATAACGCAGGGCGTGGTAGTCTCGGTGCAGCCGAAGAGTTTTCTCTTGCACAACTCCGCGAACAAATGGAAGTCAATTTTATCGCTTGTGCAGAAATGATTCGGGCTGTATTGCCTACGATGCGAAGTCAAAAAAGCGGTCATATCCTCAACATTTCTAGTATCGGCGGTCGCGTCAACGTCGGTGGATTTGCGCTTTACGGTGCGTCCAAATTCGCTCTTGAGGGTTATTCAGAGGCGCTACATGATGAGGTAAAGCCATTAGGTATTCGCGTCATGATCGTTGAGCCAGGGGCCTTTCGCACAGAGTTCGCTGGCGACTCTAATATTCGTCCAGAAACCACCATTTCCGATTACCAGCAAGTCATTGAACCCATCCATCAGTATCTCTATGGCAGTAACGGTAAACAACTTGGCGACCCTCACAAAGCGGCCTTGGTGATGATTCAGGTTGTAGAAAGCAGCGATCCACCGTTACGTTTAATGTTGGGTGCAGATGCCTATGGCCTTTGGGATCGGAAACGTGCCGAGACGGATGCAGAAATGGCGAAATGGCGCGAAGTTGGAGAGGATACCGCGTTTTCGGATGTTAATTTTGTCGCGATTGGGGGCTAATAGCAGTTCGATAAAGAGTGTTTTCCAGCCCGGAGAGAATAGATAGAGTGAATGATGGAAGATGCGAGTGCGATCGTATCTTCCATTATCAAAATGATTTCTCACTTCCGCTTTGTCTCGGTTTAAAAGATGAGGATTAATATTTTTTTTGAGTGGTTCTTGACAGGAAATAAAATATGTAGTAATTTAAAAAAAAGTTTTTTTGCTACCAACCTGGGTTAACATAAATATATAGTTTAGATAAAAAATAGAAATTATGGACAAAGTTGAAAATATTAGCCACGCAGAACTAATTGATCCTCAAGCGCAAATGGTTGTGGCTTGGTTAAAGCAAATTGGTCTTCCCTCAGATAATATAATTGCTGAACAATCAGAGCGAGCAATTATTGGTCAAAATCTGCCTGCTTACATTAAGTCGCTCCCTGATGAGATTAAAAGAGACGCACGTTATTTATCCAAGTTTGTAGTTGGCGCAGGATTCGGACTATTTGACTACTCTCTTAATGCAGTATGGAATGAACTTACCTTAGATCTTAGAAAAAAAGCTATTGCTTACGGAATTGATATATTTTTTGATAATGCAGTAGGAGGCAAAAACCGAGATTTCTATGAAACAGAAGAAGATCTCGCCTCCCTGAAAGATGCAGTTTTATTAGACACTTGTAGAAAACTTGAGCTTATTTCTGACACAACCTACAAAAAGTTAAAGCATATTCTTGAGATGAGAAATGACATAGGAATTTCTCATCCAACAAATTACACAATCAATGCGTTTGAATTGCTGGGATGGTTGCAAACGTGCATTCAAGATGTTCTGAAAGATAGACCAACAGAAGCTGCCCTTCAAGTGCAAGCATTTATCAAAAACTTAAGAACAGATAGTAAACTGATAGATAACCATACCCAGAAAACAATTGACTCAAACATAGCTAAATTACCTAGTCATCTATGTGGAAACATACTTAGAACTGTCTTTGGAATATTCGTATCTACAGATACAGATATCCAAATAAGGAAAAATATTTCTTTAATAGCTCCGTCCGTTTGGGGAAATTGTTTAGATGAACCCAAATATAAATTAGGTCTTATTCTTGAAGGATACAATACTAATCTTCATAGAGATAAGTATGAGTTGGGTGAGCAATTTTTCCAATTTGTAAGTGGAAATACATATCGCTCATCCAATGAAAGGGCGGTGATTGTTGATGAGTTATTGGAACAACTCCTAGCTAAGCACAACGGCTGGAATAATTTTCATCATGAAGCTCCGGTTGCCGATTCTATAGCCTCATATATAGCTGGACAATCAGATATTCTTCCCAGTTATGCAGAAAAGTTAGCTAAGGTTGTTTTGATGTGTCGGATTGGTCGAGGAGTTAGTTACTGTAGTGGTGTATCCCCTAGAGGAAAAGTATACTATGATAACTTGCTTGCTCTATTAGGCGATAAATATTCACACCTTGCCATAATCGCTCTTACTCATTATGAAATACAGCGAAAATTGGAAAATAGCGAATGCAGAAAACAAGCTAGGTTAGCGTTAGAAATAATAAAGCAAAACGTAGTCAATGCAAGATTGGCTGAGTGCTTTGACTATTTAATTGATAAAATAGAGAAAAATCGTCGGTGTGTGTTGAATAGGGAATTTAAAGAACTATCAAGTCAGTATGTTAAATGGTAATTTCCAAGAAGCCTATTGGAGTGGAGGGAATAAGAGAGGATCTATCGGTTACGATTTAGTATTTCCAACCACTAGAAAGACCCTATCAAGGTGGCGAACAAGTCGAATTGCCTATTTCTCACAATTTGTTTCCTCTCTTAAACCAAGATCCCAGAGTCCCAAAAACGAGGTAATGCAATGAACGATCGCTTTTGGAATCAGGTCAAGTCTAAGTATCGGTTAGGTGAACTAATTCATGGTAAAGTTCAGCATCATGCACCCTTTGGTATTTTTGTAAACATTGGCGACGAAAAAGTGCAAGGTCTTGTTCAGATTACCGATTTTGTAGACACTGGAGACATGACTCCAGAAATGTATCCAGATATTGGTTCACCAATTGGGGCTGTAGTGATAGGTTATACCCAGGACGATCGCAATCAAATCTGGTTGAGTGTGAAGCCCAGTGTATTGCAAAAAGCCTTGGTTCATCTCAAAATGCCAGCAATAATCGAAAAATCTTAACCCGTCGCAGAACAAATCGCGATCGCCTTTATCCCCTACTTCCCCAAGCTTCCCACAAAAGCCAGATATTCTTCACTCCTTAATCCCCCTTGCAATCCCGCCAAAACCTTCGCCAAATCCCCCGATAACAACGCAGCCTTATCTAACCATAAACCAGGAAAAACTTGAGAGCAAATCATCCCCTCAGCATTAGCTTCTCGTTGCCGATACTCCCCATCTTGCAAATAAAACCAATCCAACTCACCATCATCAACTCGCCAAATTACATACTCTTGCACTCCATTCCGACGATAAACTTTTAGCTTTTGATGTCGATCGATAGAAACAGTAGATGCTGCAATTTCTACAATTAATTCTGGTGTCCCTTCCACATAATCATCCTCACTAATCCGCGAATTTCCCCCCTGTTCAATTCTTAATAAAGCATCCGGTTGTACTTCATTATCAGTATCCAACCGCACCGTAGCATTGTCCCCCACCTGTACTCCGGGAGTAGAGGCTTTATAAACTCCCAGCCAAGTCATAATATAAGCATGAGGTTCCCCATGACTTCTAATTCTTAATGCAGATGCCATATAAACAATCCCCTCAATTAATTCAGCTTTTTTGAGATGTGGCATTGCTTGATAACGCCGCTCAAATTCAAAACGAGTGAGTTGATCGCCATTTTCTAAGGGAGCAATAGTTACAGGAGGAGCAATTAGGTTAGAGGTGAGCATATTTCTATCCCCTACGTTTAATTAAATCTAATTTTAACACATAACGTCATTGCGAGCGAAGCGAAGCAATCTCAAGGTCTTGCGATTGCTTCGCTTCGCTCGCAATGACAAAACAACGAACAACGAACAACTAACAACCAACAACTAACAACTAACAACTAACAACCAACAACTAACAATTACTTTTCTTGTAATTCCTCAATACCTTCCCATCCTTCCGGTACTCCATACTGTTGATATTTCTCACAGCGTTTAATATAAAGCATCGCCGCCTTATCTTGAGGATTAACGGCTAAAACTTCCTGAAAAATTATCTTGGCTTCCTCAAATTGTTGCTGATAATAAAGAAAAACTCCCACCTCAAAACGAGCCTGAGTCTGAGTTTTTAATCGATTTTGCTCCTCAGCATCGCCATCGAAAACTTCAAATATTGCTACCGCCGCCTTTTTCCCCTTTACCATCACCCTATCCAAAAATCTAAACTTTTGTTCTTCCGTATAATCGAGACAGCAAAGCGTTTTATGACTGATTAAAATCCCCGCACCATAAAGCTTGGTTAACCCTTCTAAACGAGAAGCAAGATTTACTGCATCGGCTATTACTGTACTTTCCATCCGCTCTTGAGAGCCAATAGTTCCTAACATTAAACTCCCCGTATGTAAACCAACACCAATCGAAATAGGAAGATAACCATCTTTTTGGCGTTCTTCATTGTAAATATTTACTTGTTTTTGCATCGCAATTGCACCAGCTACCGCATCATTAGCTGACTGTGGAAATAAAGCCATGATTGCATCGCCAATATACTTATCAATGAAGCCATTATGATCGCGAATTACGGGGCTAACTCGACTCAAATATTCATTAAGAAAACTAAAATTCTCTTCGGGTGACATCCCCTCGGATAGCGTGGTAAACGAGCGAATATCTGAAAACATCACCGTCATTTCTTTCTGGATTTGGTCGCCTAATTTCACATCAACAATACTTTCTTGTCCCAAAAAATTTAGAAATTCATGGGGAACAAAACGACCATAAGCAGCATTGATTTTAGCCAGACGAATATGAGTCTTAATTCTCGCTAACAATTCATTTTTAGAAAAAGGTTTACTCAAATAATCATTAGCGCCCGAATTAAAACCTTCCACTAAATCTGTGACTTGATTTTTCGCAGTTAACATTACAATTGGCAACTCAATAGCTGGGAACTTTTCACGCAATATTTGACAGACTTCATAGCCGCTCATTCGCGGCATCATTACATCTAATAAAATTAAATCTGGTCTAAATCCATTCTCAATAATTTCTAAAGCTTCAAAACCATTAGTTGCTTGTGTCACCTCATATTTTAAAACTGAAAGATTATTAATCAAAACTTGGATATTAACGGGTTCATCATCAACTATCAGAATCTTCAATTCGCTGCCAGATGAATCTTTAAATCCAGGCTGAAGCAGAGGATCGATGGTTAAATCTTGTGTTTTATTGATCGCAGAAACTGGTGATATATATTGATTAGTTTGAACCTGATTTTGGGAAATAGGCAAAGTAAAAATAAACTTAGAACCAACTCCGACTTTAGAGGATACCCAAATTTCCCCTTGGTGCAATTCTACTAGCTGTTTCGTCACCGCCAAACCCAAACCTGTACCGCCGTATTCTCTAGCAGTCGAACCGTCACCCTGCTCAAAAGCCTCAAAAATTCTCTCTAGTTTATCTTCTGGTATGCCAATCCCAGTATCGGCAACAGTAATCGCTAATCGTTGATTTTGTGTTGATGAATCATTACTTTCAACTATTTTTATGTAGCCTTCTTGTAATAGCTTAGATGAAGAATCGACAACCTCTGCTGAAACTTCTACAATCCCCTTTTCTGTGAACTTTATGGCATTACCAATGATGTTATGCAGAATTTGCTGCATCCGATTCTCATCAGCATCTACTAGCGGAACTTCAGGACTAATTGCATTGATCAATCGCAAAGATTTTTTGCCGATTAGCGGTTGAGAAAGAGTCAGCACTACTTCACTAATTTCTCGCATTCCAATCGGTTTAATTTCTAGTTCCATATTATTGTGACTCAGCTTAGAGAAATCTAGAATATCGTTGACTAGATTGGAAAGCCTTCTGCCACTGGATACAATTAATGCCAGATTAGAAACAGTCTTATCTGGTAATGAACCTGTAGCTCCATCTATTAGAGATTCAGCAATGCCGATAATACCATTAAGGGGGGTGCGAAGTTCGTGAGATGTATTCGCTAAAAACTCATCTTTGAGTTTATCTAGTTGTTGCAATTCAGCATTTTTAGTTTCTAAGCTGGTAAATGACTCTTGTAACTGCCTTGCCATGCTGTTAAAAGCCTTAGCCAAAACACCTAGTTCATCCGAACGTTCTAGGTTAACTTGTTGGTTAAATTCTCCTTGAGAAAGAGCTGTTGCTGCATCTTTTAATTTCATAATCGGTCGAATAATCCAGCGGGAGGTAATAATTCCCACAAAGGTAGCTAATAGCAATGCAGTTAAACATAGTAAAATTGTAGTGCGATTGTTAGCATTAATATGTTCCATGAAGTCAGATTCGGGAACGACAACGACAATCAGCCAATCTAATCGCATTATGTCTTTGTAAGGTACAACTTGCACGAATTGCCGCTGGCCATCAATTAAAAAATCGAGCTGTTCTGATTTTTCAAGCAGGCTGAGATTGCTAAAATGTTTGGTTAAATATTGAGCTGTAGCGCGAGTTAAGGGATCTTTACTATCGATGGCACTGAGCCGTTTTGCTTTCTTGTCCAGGTCGTTCATAATAAAGGGATTTTCAGTAGTTGAAGTGGCTACTAATAAACCTGAACGTTCAATAATGAAGACTTGACCTTGAGGACTAATATTGATATTTTTCAGGAAATCACTAATTAAGCTGAGAATTAAATCAACACCCATTACTCCGCGAAAAGTGCCTGTCTTGTCATATAACAACCTCGATGCTGTGATGCCCAATTCGCCGCCAGTAAAGTTATAAATTTCACTCCAATTAGGTTGCTTGGTTTCAATTGTTTTGATGTACCAAGGTCGAGTTCTGGGGTCATATTTATCAACTACGATCAACTCACCGATATTACCTTGGCTATCGAGTTTATAGGCTCGACGTTCGGGAGATTGCTCAACAACTTTACCTGTGTATGTGCCGTTCTGTTCGTTTTTGACATAGATAAATTCTCCATCTTTACTCCCAATATAAATTGAGTTAATGGCATTAAATAACTGGATTTCTTGCCATAGAAAATACTGTGCAGCGGGGAAGTTATCAAAAGTTAATTCTCCGCGTTTAGCAGCATCGGCATTAATTTGATTGATGACATTTGGTTGGCGGAGATAATTCTGGAGGTGTTGCTGTACTCTGTCAGTAACTTCGCTGCGAAGTTGCGTAGCTACATCGTTAACAGCTTTCTGTCCGTTGCGAAATGATAGATACCCTACGAGTCCCACAGCTCCAAAGATTTGTAGAACAAAGGGGACTACAAGCAAGATGCGGAGGGGAATTTTACCTGAAACTTTAGAAACGGGACGGGTGACAGATTTTATAGCCGTTTTCAGTTGCATAAGGTAGACTAGGGTAATTGGTAATTGCTAATTGACCGGAAAGTTAAGTTACTAAAATCTATGAAATCTGTGTTCAAATTGCTAATTGGTAATTGTAATTAAAAGCAGACAGGATGTTAGCGACTGTAAGATATGCCTGCGCTATTCTCCTGTAGATATAGCAACTGCTAAGGTGATGAAGACATTCTTATTTGCTGAAACCATGATGAAGATTGCATTTTTCTTCTAATTTCTGCTTTCAGCATAGCTGTCTTCTGCCTTCTGGTATCTATTATGTTGTAGGGGATCGAAAGCGTCAACACTCTGGTTTATGGCTCACCGTCGGGAAGAACACGCAGCTAAGCGCCCTCACGAAGTCTTAGTTGTGAGGGCGAAAATAGAGGGTAAATTGGATGAAATTGCTATTTTTAAGGGTTTTTCTATTTCTCTGACTCATCGAACAGCCTTCAATCCCGACGTGCCAGGTTTAAATCCCGTTAATTTATTATATCAAATCTGGCCAATTAGTGGCTATTTTGTGATGACAAGTATTTAACCAGATATGATAATTAATCTATTAAATACTCTCTAACTTCCTAGCCCACATATTGACTAAAGTTATTCTGTCAAATCGACTTGCCGAATCTCTTCTAGCGTCATATCCAAGCATTGTGCTATCTGCTCATCGCTCAAACCGATGGCTTGCAAGCGTGCGATCGCCTCAATTTTCGCCTGCTGCTTTCCCCGCAAAAACTCAGGCGATTCTTCCTTTGATGTGCAGACATTCAGAGATCCGATTAAATTATTATGAGCGACATGATAACCATTAATAACACCGCCAGTAACGTTACTAATCATCGACTTCCGAATCAGTGCCGATCGCAAGTTTAATTTATTAACCTCTTCTCCAAAAGCATCAGAGAACAACTCCCATAGCTCGTAGCCGACATCTTTAACATAACCCTCCGTACAATTCAGTGCTTGGGCAATATCGCCATACTTTTGACGCTTCAAAACACCCTCAATCACGCCAACTTGCATATCATCTAAATGCTTGCCAGTTTTCGCAAAGACCACTTCATCTGCAAAAGCTACTGCTTCTCGAACGTTCATCAGCTTTCCTCACGAGATCGTAACAATAAAATTATAACCTTCTATATCCGACTATATCCGACTATATCCGACTATTTTCGCCTTGAATACAAAAACTGTTGTAGCTATCTTAAATTTTTCTGTATTATCCGGCTTTATCCGACTTTATTCGACTATGCAGATCAATTTGCAAGTTGTATTATTGTGAGTGTAAAAATATCGCATAAAAATAAATTCATGACGACTACCCAGATCGCTCTCGATAAAAAATCACATCCTTTAATGATGCACCTGAGCATCTTGTCAAAGTACGACATCTCCGAAGAGCAATCTAGCTACGATCCTAGTACGCAGACCTCTAACATCTCCTCTATGGCGCGCTCCTGGTCTGCTAAGAAAGGCTCCTCTCCTAAACAGTGGCCTTATAAGCCCGATGATGACCAGAAAGAGGACGACTAGAATTTTGTCTAATTATCACATATATTTTATCGCCCTTTCGTTTCTTGAAAGACCTGTATGAATTTTTGCATTACAGGTCTTTGATTGTCAACATTATTTCAATTGTTGTGAGTGTAAAACCATCGCTAAAGAGAAATTAACTTATGACGACTAGCCAGCTTGCTCTCGATAAAAAAGCATATCCTTTGATGATGCACCTGAGCATCTTGTCGAAGTACGATGACATCTCCGCAGAGCAATCTAGCTACGAGTCCAACACCCAGACTTCCAACATTAATTCCAGGAGCTGCACCTGGGCTTGTATCAAAGGCTCCTCTCCTAAACACTGGCCTCATAAGCCCGATGACGACCAGCAAAAAGGCGACTCCGACTAGAATCTTTTCTGTTTAACAGATATATTTGTTGCCCTCTAGTTTTTTGAAAGACCCGTAGAGATTTTTTTTGCATTACAGATATTTCCCTGTCAATATTATTTCAATTAATTTAGTTATGACCAACCTTTTAATCGTGACTTCCGAGACTGACATTCATGCAGATATCGTTATCCAAGAATTACAAAAATTACAAAAATCGAAGATTATCGTTAGGCAAGAATTACAAAAATCGAATATTCGAGCAATTAGATTGAACTCAGAAAGTTTTATTCAAAAAAGTCAGTATTTTTATGAATGGCAAGCTTCTGGCAATTCCAGTCAAAGTTTTTTGTCTTTTGAAGATTCTTTGAAAGAAGTTCAAGATATTGGCGTGATTTGGTGGCGAAAACCCGAAGATTATCAAGTTTTTCCAGAAGTTAATGATACTTGGGCAATCAAGTATTGTCAACAGGAAACAGAATCTTTGATTTATTCACTTTCTGGACTCTATCCCAAAGCTAGATGGGTCAATAACTACTACAAAATTAGATTGCCATCCCATCGCATCAACCAAATCCCAATTGCTCAAAAACTGGGAATTACTATCCCTCCAACAATCGTAACCAATTCATATGAAGCGGCTTGCGACTTTGTGACACAACAGGGAAAGTGCATTGTCAAACCGATGCGCTACTCTGGATTCCTACATGATGAAAAGCAGTACGCTTGCTATACTCGCCCCATTGATGTAGAAACACTTGAGATATTTCGAGAGAGCATTCGATTAGCACCTGTTTTCATTCAAAAACGCATTCAAAAGAAAGCAGAATATCGCGTTACATTAATTGGTAAACATGATTTTGTCTGTCGCATTGATGCCCAACATACCAACGATGCAGATGTGACGTTGGATTGGCGCGTCATCGAACCAGATAAACTCGTTCACGTTCCCGACAAGCTGCCAATAGATTACCTCAATAAACTTCATCAAATGCTTGACGAGTTTGGTTTAAATTTTGGTGCATTCGATATTATTCGCGACGAGGACGACACGATTTATTTTATCGAACTTAATCCCAACGGACAATGGTATTGGATCGAGATTCTCACTAAAATGCCTATGGTTCGCGCAATGGTCGAACTCATCGAAGATTTAGCGCTTCAATATCAACAGGATTGCTGAATTCTCAGTTTGACCCTTTCTAGCTGCGGCTGTCGGAGGAAGCAAAAATTTTGGAGTCTCAAAGTCAGCGCGATCGCAACGCAATTAATCAATCTGGGTAGTTAATTTCATAAGTCTTTCCACTAACAATATGAATGCAATAGGCTTTAAACGTTTGTTGCCAGTTAAATTCCCTGATATCTGCTGGCTTCATTTTTAAGATTTGTTAAAATTTACATGGTAAGATATACTATCTCTTATACTATTTTGCAATAAAATATTCGTATTGATAGGGCGATCGCAGATGGTAGTCGAATTAACTAAGGGTGCAAGGTTTAACCTTTCTAAACAAGCTCCCGATTTAAAGAAAGTTGCGATCGCCCTCGGTTGGGAGTCAACTCACTCCGACCAAAGTTATGAAATAGATGCCTCTGCGTTTATGTTAGGAGTAGATGGCAAAATTCCTCACGAACAATATTTTGTATTCTACAATAACTTACAGTCCTTTGATGGCGCTATCCTGCAATCATCACCTAAGAAAGAACAGCAAGAAAAGACAGGAAATAAGGCAGTTTATGGTGTGATGCTCGAAAAAATCAATTCTAATATTCAGGAAATAATATTTGTTGGTACTATTGAAGAAAATCCAGAGAAAGATGCCAACTTTAGCCTGGTTAAAAATGCTTTTATCAGAATTTGTAACTTAGATAATGGTAGCGAAATTACCCGCTACGATCTAGCAGAAAGTTTTTCCCACGAGACGGCTGTAGAGTTTGGTCGTTTGTATAGAAACAAAGGAGAATGGAAGTTTCAGGCTGTAGGACAAGGATATAATTCTGGATTGCAAAGCTTTGTTGATAAATATCATGGCGAGAATATACAATCTACTGCTAGCGCCTTGGCAGTTAGCCCATCATTAGATAATTCTCAGTCTGTTATTAACGACTCAAGTGTAGAATCAGAACCGAAAAAACCGCGTAAGAAAAAAAGACGCAAAACACCCAAAACTACTAATCAAGCTCCTGCTAGAAATCGCAAAATAACCCTAAGTTTATTTGCCGGATTAAGTGTTTTAATTCTGGGCGTAAGTGCAGGCGCGATCGCGTTAATCAAATCACAAGAAGTAAGTCTGAATCAAGCCAAGATATTGATAGCTGACCAAGAAAAGTTTAGAACCTCAACAGATATAAATTTACTAACAAATGTACGCGAAAGCCTCAAAAAATCAGTAGCAAATTTAGATAAAATCCCTAACTTGCCTGGTTTTGCCTATCATCAAGCTCAATCAGATTTAGCAAACCTACGCCCCAGTTTGGTGTCAGTTGAGCAAAATATCAAAGCTGTTCAAAGTCTAGAAACCGCTCAAAAATTAGCATTAGAAGCTGCTATTGCCGTAAAAAATCCACCTCATACGGCGGAAGTTTGGCAGAGTTCGCAAAGCAAATGGCAGCAAGCGATCGCGCTTTTACATGCGATTCCAACAGACGCATCTGTTTATATTACAGCTCAACAAAAGCTCTCTAATTACCTTGCGAACCAGACTGTTATTAGTCAAAGATTCGCTACAGCCCAAAAAGCTGTTACTTTCAGCAATCAAGGTTCTCTGAAGCTGGAAAAAGCCGATTATCGAGGCGCGATCGCAAATTTTAACCAAGCAGTTAGCCTCAACCAGAACTTACCCCAAGCTTATCTCGGCTTAGGAATTTCTCACTCAAAACTAGGTAATAACTATCAGGCAATTCAATACTATAACCAGGCACTAAAATTTAATACTAACTTTGCAGATGCCTACTTTAGCAGGGGTCAAGCCTACTATGAAATGGGGATTAAGCAAAAAGCGAACGCAGATTATGAACAAACCATTCGCCTTAACCCTAACTATGCCCTAGCCTACCTAGAACGAGGCGCTATTCGCTATCAAATAGGCTCTAAACCGCAAGGTTTGCAAGATTTCCGCCAAGCCGCAGAGCTTTTTTCTAAGCAGGGAGATACAAAGAATTACGAACTAGCCCAAACCCTGATCGACAAGTTTGAAGAGCCAGCCTCACCAAGCCCAGAGCTAGTAAAATGCAATTATTCAACTAATATAGACTCATTAGGTCGGCGCTGCGGTGTGCGTGTAAAGATTCCAGTTATCACCCGCAGAAATTCTACTTTCAACTCCTCGAACCCCGATACTAACATTAAAAATGAGACGAGAAAACAGCAAATATTTCCCTCTAATTATGATAGCACCAGTAGCAGACCTCGCAGGAGTAGAAGAAGTAGAAGATAAGCTCAATTTAAGCTTTTTTAAGCACTAAAGCTTAAACACCATTTACTTTTTTCCCTTGCCGAAAACGGCGAATTCCTACTAATCCGCTAGCGGCTAAGGCTAAACCATTCAGAGTTAAAAGTTCAGTAAATTGCAACTCTCCCTCTTCTAATACTTCGCGAACTACTATCGCCACAGGAGGGAGCAAAAATTGCTTTGAAGTTTCAGAGGCGGCGCGATCGCGCGAGGCGAGTTTGATTTCACTCTCTTGCTGCGGTAATTTATCGCCAGCAGACGCTTTGGGAGCAGCCACAGCAAGTAAAAGACTTAATATCAGTGCAGAGGTAGTAAATTTCGTCAGTAAATTAGTTGTTTTATTCATAAATCCTCCTCACAGGGAGTCGCGCCATCAAATTTTTGCTTATAGTGAAGGGTATAACCCCCTCTGGCTGACACCCCCTACTCACTCAATCATTACTCGCCAAAGTACGGGTGTAAATAGTCTTGGGCAAATTTCACTCAATCTTTAAAAATCCCCTCTCCGCGTGAAGCTTGGCGTTACGGAGGTAGGTAAAATGATGGATTTCAGGCTCAAAATCCCCTTCGCACCCTGAATTGTCACAGAAGACAAGAGAGCGATCGCAGAAACTAAGTAGGTTAAGTATAAATAAACACTTCTATACCTTTAGACTTTTACGTAACTCCCCCCTCTAGGCGGTAAAAATACCCCCCAGAGGGCGGCGTTACGGATACGTAAGTGCCATATAAAATAGAAATAGAGTTATAGGAAAATATCATGCAAGCATACAAACTCAAAGGAACTATCGATTCCGCAGGTAATTTAATAGTTGCCGAACCTGTTAATATGCCCCCAGGCGATGTTGAAATTATCCTCTTGCAAACAGTTGATAAAGTTGCCAGTTCCACAGTTCCAGTAACCGAATTACAACCAGAGACACCTAAGAAGAAGTTTGAAAGCCAAGTCAAGGCATTTCAGGGTTTATTTGATGAAAACACCCCATCCCAGGTAGATGATTCACAAGTTACACAACCTAAAAGGACAGTAGAATGCCCAATTCCAATTTTGAAAGAATGGCTAGAAAAAACCGAGCCCGCTCCCGCTGATTTTGATATTGAGCAAGCTAGATGGGAAAGACTAAAGGAGAAATATCTATGAAAATTCTTTTAGACACCAATATAATTATCGATGTTGCGCTTGAACGACAGCCCTTTTACAGCGAAAGTGTGCAATTAATTTCATTAGTTTACCAAAGACAAGTAGAAGGATATATTTCTGGGTCTACTTTTAGTGACCTTTACTATATTATCCGTAAAGCTAAAGGTCGAGACTTAACGCTTGAGTTTGTCAGAAATATATCGACTTTCTGCCAAGTTGCTACAGTCGATCGAGCTGTTATTTCAATGGCTTTAAATGCCAACTTCAAAGATTTTGAAGATGCCATTCAATACAGCACTGCTGTCATCAATCAACTAGATGCAATTATCACTCGTAACCAGAAAGACTTTCCCGTTACTACTCCTCGAATCCTCACACCTGCTCAGTTGATTCAAGAGTTAACCAATTATCCTTAATTTTTTTGTTAAATCCGCGATTAATCGCGTTCCTACAGTCGCTAAATTTCAGACTCTAATTCACTCATCCGCACTTTTACAGGCATCTCAACGGACTTACCATCAGTCACTTCCAATACTTTCTGCTGCTCATCATCCGCCTTAGTTTCAGTTAGCTTTCCTCTCAATTTTTCCGCTAAAATATCTCGCTGATTAATCAAATAAATACTAACTAAAGTCAGGGCTACACCTATTGACTGTATAGGGTTCAGCACTTCCCCTAAAAATAAATTGCCAAACAGCAAAGCAAAAACTGGAGTCAAGAAAGTCAGCGAACTTAAACTTGTGAGACTGCCGCTAGAGGCAAAGTAAAAAAATAAACCGTAAGCGATCGCACTCCCAAACACCGTCGCATAACCCAAGGCCATCCAGCCAGAAAAATCAATATTCACAAACTGTTGCGATTCTGTCACCGCCGAAAGCCCAAACAGCGGCAAACCCCCTAAAATCATGTGCCAACCCGTCGCCGTCACCGGATCGGCATAGCGGCAAACCCACCGCACCAAAACCGTACCCACAGCCATCGACAAAGCCGCCAACAGCATCAACCATTCGCCACTTTGGAACAACACCCCAATCCCCGCAGAGGTCGCCTGCACCGTCTCAGGATGCAGCCAACCCGAAATCAACCCCTCCGGTAAGCCAATCAAACTAATACCCGCAATGCCGATCGCCAGTCCTAACCAACCCCAAAATCCAATTCGTTCTTGAAACAGCCACAGCGATAAAATCGCCACCGCCAGCGGTTGAGAATCGATCATCACCGAACCTAAACCCGCACCAGTTCGGACTAACCCTTCCGCCAAAAAGCCTTGAAACAGCGCACCATCTATAAGTGCAAACAGCGAAATCCACAGCCACGCCTTCCCACCCTGCGGCTGAGGTTTACCCATCAGCGCGGCGGCCAGCAACACTAACACCCCCGCCGGTACTAACCGCACCCCCGCCATAAATAGGGGCGTTGTGTTGGGGATGACCCCTTTCATCGCTACCATTGCGGTTCCCCACAGGAAAAACGGCGCAATCAGCAATAGCGGCGCAAATGGCAGTTTTGACTCAGTAAGCTTTAGCTGCATAATTATGGCTCCAAACAATAAGAGGGGTATCCTAAATTATTATGAAGTAATTTTAAGATTTGTGTGCAACCTCAGTCAATCACAAAACTGAGAAACCGCTAAAGTTTCTTATTATTTATGTAATGCTGCCCTTTGAACGGTGTCCTAACCGCTCAGCGATCGCCCAAAATGAAGCCGCGCAGGTGCTATAAACTCGCGCTTGTTTAAGTTTATAAAAATCTCAGCCTCTAGTTCGGGAAAGCTTTCCCAACATAGACAGAAAAGGTGACAAGCTAGTGTGAGATCCGAGAATAGCTAAGCTAAAATTTTTATTACGACAACCATTTTTGATGCTTTTGGCTAAACTCTTCGATTTAGTAGAACTTTTGAAGAGTCTCTTTTAAGATTAATAAGATTATTGTGGGATTAATTCATTCAAACAAGAAAACAATCTCTATGTTTACAAATTTAAAGCTAAGAGGTCGCATATTTCTAGGATTTTCAATTCCTGTGATTTTAATCTTGGGATTTAGCGGGCTAGTTTACTTCGTACTCAATCCAATTAATGCGATTTTTAAAGATTTAAATAGAGAGCAGCAAGCGGTTGTAGAAACAGATAATATGGTTATAATAACTGGGATGATGGCGCAGCAAGTTCGGGGCTATCTTCTGATCAAAAATGAAGATCCTTTACGCGAATATGAGAAACAGAAGCAGCGCTATCAACGTGCTGTTGAAGCAGCAAGCAAAGCGATCATAGATTCACAAGAGAGAGAAATTTTTAAAGAACTGGTTCAGCTCGGAGAAAGGTTTGATGCTTTAGCAAAGGAAACCTTTCGTTTAAAAAATCTAAATAAAGACAATGAAGCCATAAATTATTATCTTAGAGAGTCTAAAACAATTCTAGACAAATACGATTCTTTGAGCAATCAAATTAATGATATAGAAGCAGTCTTGCTGAACACATATATTAAGGAAGCAAACGACTCAATCCAATTTCTTATTTTAGCGGCTGTGGTAACTGTACTGTTATCTATGGGTTTTGCCAGTATTGCTGCGTCTTTACTTTGGGGAACTATTGCTAAGACGAATAAAACAATCAATCAGACAGTAAATGCGATGGTTAGTTCTTCGACAGAAATCGGAGCGACAGTAGAACAGCAGGAACGAATGGCAAGTCAACAGGCTGTCTCGGTGAACCAAACTACTATTACGATGAATGAGTTGGCGGCATCCTCAAAGAGTTCAGCAGAACAAGCAGAATCATCCGCAACTAAGGCCAGTCAGGTATTAACCCTTGCGGACTCGTCTGTAGACGGTGCTCGTCAGGTATTAGCCCTTGCGGACGAGTCCGCAACTGGTGCTCGTCAGGTATTAACCCTAGCAGAGGGAGGAACTAAAACAGTAGGGCGAACTCTCGAAGAAATGTCTTTATTGAAAGAGAAAGTAGAAGCGATCGCCGAACAAATTGTCCGCTTGAACGATCAGAATAATCAGATTGGCGGCATTATTAATATCGTCACCGATTTAGCCAGTCAGACAAATATGCTCGCCTTAAATGCTGCTGTGGAAGCCGTCCGCGCTGGGGAACACGGTAGAGGGTTTGCTGTGGTTGCCTCAGAAATTCGTAAACTTGCCGATCAGAGTAAAAAATCGGCAGAGAAAATTAATAACTTGGTTGTAGCGATCCAGTCGGCGATCAATTCGACAGTAATAGTTACTCAAGAAGGCAGGAAAACCGCACAGGAAGGAATCCAACTTTCTCAAGAGACAGCTCAATCTTTTGCCAGCGTGAGGCAGGCGATCGAAAATATTGTTTTAACGTCTTCTAAGGGCGTAGCTGAGGCAATCAAAGATATCGTTTTGAGCAATCAACAAGCGGCGATCGCAGCTATTAACGATGTCGTTATTAGCTCTCAACAAATTTCTCTGACTTCGCAACAACAAGCGATCGCCATTCAGCAAGTGGTCGATGCCATGAACTCTCTCAATCACTCAGCCGTACAGACTGCCAGCGGCATCACGCAAACAAAAATTGGGATTCAAAAACTGAATGAAGCCGCCCAGAATCTCCAAACATTAGTGTAGCGCGACATCCATTATCTACATACCCACCGCCATAGAGGATGACTTGGCCCTTGTTGGCGAATACGGCGAACTTGTTGTTCTAAACGCAATTGTTCTTTCCGAGGCAATCCGAGCAAAATATTACGACTTTGCCAAACAAGTACAGCCAAAGTCATCCCTATACACAAACCCAAACCAATAGCAGGCAAGCGGTTATAAACCAAACCATAACGCACAGCGGCCCAAGTAAAATTTTCTAGCCATAAAGTAATTTCCCTACGTAACCCCCACAAGCTCAAAGGAGCCACGCTCAGCCACAGCAACCCAACAACTAACCAACGGCCGTAAACAGTTAATTGATGAAGTCTTTGCAATTCAGCTTGAAAAATGGGGTCATTATCAAGCGAAGAGGAAGAAGATAAAGGAGGAGTTTTCACTTTTTCCTATTTTTCAATATCATCTTGAGGATTGGGCCCATCAACAGGAACGAGCATAGTTTTAGCTGCGCGATCGCGCCACCAAGCCAGCAGCGTGCTAGCAACAAAAATACTTGAATAAGCACCCGCAATAAACCCAACAATCAGCGCCAGCGCAAAATATTTTAGCGTTTCCCCACCAAACAAGAAGATAGCAAATAACGTCAGCAGCGTCGTCATAGTCGTATTGATCGATCTTCCCAAAGTTTGATTAACAGCATCATCCACAATTTGATTAATTGATTCATTGGGGTTAAGCTTAATTACTTCTCGCACTCGGTCATAAATCACCACCGTATCGTTAACAGAAAAACCGATAATTGTCAAGAGAGCAACCACAAATAAACTATCAACTTCTACACCCTGAACTAAACCTAAAATTGAGAAAACGCCCACAGTAATTAATACATCGTGGAACAAGGCAACAAAAGCAAAAAACGCATAGTCTAACTGGAAGCGCAACGTCAGATAACCTGTAATGCCTGCAAAAGACAGCATTAAAGCCAGCAATCCAGAGGTAAAAAGTTGTCTCCCTAGCGTCGGGCCAACTGTATCAATCTTAGTAGATTTAGGATCAAAAGCGCCTAACTTTTCGCTTAAAGCTGTTTGTAACTTAGTGCGTTGTTCTACATCTAAAGTTTTTGTACGGATCGAGATACCCTGTTTACTTTTATTATTTGCATCTGTAACAAGTTGGATGCTGCTATTAGCTAAACCTTGGCTATCAAGAATTTCTCTGACAGCGGCAATATCAATGGGTTTACTACAATTTGCTGGTTGAGTGCAGTCAAGTTCAAACTGTAATTTAGTGCCACCGATAAAGTCTAAACTTGGTCGTAAAGGAGCACCGATATTTGGATTAGTCCAAGAAATCACCATCGACACTAAACCTGCCAAGATAATAGCGCAGGAAACCGCCCACCAAATCGACCGATATTTAATAACGCTGAATTTCATAAATTTGATAATTGGTAATTGGTAATTGGTAATTGTTAACGGTTAACAGTTAACTGTTAACGGTTAACTGTTAACAATTAAGATATTGCCTTTGGTAAATTAGGACAAAACCATTGCGGTTTACGTAACTCAGGAAAACTCAATACTACTAACAGCAAAGTACGGCTACAAGTAATCGCCGTAAACATACTCATTGCTACACCTAATGCCAAAGTTAGCGCAAAACCTTTGACTAAACCCGAACCCAGCCAGAAAAGGGCAGCACAGGCAATCACAGTTGTTACATTGCCATCTAAAATACTAGAAAAAGCCCGATAAAAACCAGATTCTACAGAGCGATACAAAGTTTTACCAGCCCGCAATTCTTCCCGCGTGCGCTCAAAAATCAATACATTAGCATCAACAGCCATCCCAATACTGAGGATAAAACCAGCAATTCCTGGTAGCGTTAAAGTCACACCTAAAAGCACAAAACAAGCCCAAGTTAGCAGCGAATAAATTAAGAGCGACACATCTGCAATCACCCCTGGCAGTCGATAGTAAGCGATCATAAAAATCAATACTAAAGTCAAGCCGCCAATACCCGCATAAATACTGCTTTGAATGCTATCGCGACCTAAAGTAGCGCCAACAGTGCGGTTCTCAATAATTTCTACTGGAACTGGTAAAGCACCGCCGCGTAATTGTACTGCTAAATCGTTAGCTTCTTGAACTGTAAAGCTGCCTGTAATTTCTACATTGCCACCAGTGATGCCACTCTCTGCAAATTGAACTCCCACAGTAGGAGAACTAAGCAGCTTTTCGTCTAAGTAAATACCGAGAGTTCGTCCCGTACCCGCCAGGTTTTTAGTCATTGTGGCAAATAGTTCTCCACCGGGTGGATCGAAGCGGAGAACTACTTTCCAATTGTTACCCCCCTGTGTAGGTTCAGCTTGGGCATCTTTGAGGTTTTTCCCATTGAGTCCAGTAACTTTATAGAGTTTGGCAATTGCCTCATTACTCCTCTTCAAAGCTGCATTATTTTCTTCGATTGCAGCTTGATTCCCACTATTTTTTAACTCTACCTGCTTCGCTAACAATTCTGCCTGCACTTGCCTCTCAATTCCTAACTGTGCTTCAGTTCCAGGCAACTGTTCCCGAAAATCTAACTGTGCAGTCCCGCCCAAAACCCGCTCAGCTTGTTGGGGGTCGCTGACTCCTGGTAACTGTACGAGAATTTGGTCTTCTCCTACTGTTTGTACAACGGCTTCGGATACCCCTAAACCATTAACGCGATTTTCGACAATCCGCTGCACATCCTCTAACATTTGCTGCTCAATTTTAGGAATTTCCGGGGTCGTTTTCACCTGAATTGTAAGTTGCGACCCTCCTTGTAAATCTAATCCCAGCCTTGGCGGAACTTTTACCACTACAGTAATTGCTGCCAGAACTAAAACTAAGATTAGAGCTAATAATGAACGCTGTTTTTGCATAACGTAACCCGGAGAAACAAATGATTATTATATCGTTATTTTGTGATTGTCTTAGGGCATTGCTAATTGCTAATTGCTAATTGCTAATTGCTAATTGCTAATCGCTAATGGCTAATCGCTAATTGCTAATTGCTAATCGCTAATTGCCGAGCTTTCACTGTGAACAGTTAGCCGTTAGCGGTTAACAGTTAACCGTTAACCGTTAACAATTAACAATGCCTTTTGAACCTTAAACTCGCAGAGCGACCATCTTTTGGACTGCCTCGACAATTTGGGGCGGCTGGACGATCGTTAGTCTTTCCAATGTACCATTGTAAGGTGTGGGAATATCTTGGGAAGACAGGCGTAATACAGGAGCATCTAGTTCGTCAAATAGGCGATCGCTAATCGAAGCAATTAATTCCGCACCTATCCCACCAGTTTTCATGCACTCCTCAACAATAATTACCTTGTGAGTTTTGCGAACTGAAGCCCCGATAGTTTCCATATCCAGGGGTTTAAGGGAAATTAAATCGATCACTTCTGGATCGTAACCTTCTTTGACCAGTGTCGGCACTGCTTGCATGACGTGATGCCGCATCCGCGAATAAGTCAGGATAGTAACATCCTTGCCAGTTCGCACAATTTCTGCTTTATCTAGCGGGACTAGGTATTCTTCCTCTGGCAAGTCTTCTTTGAGGTTGTAGAGGAGAACGTGCTCGAAGAAGAGTACGGGGTTATCATCGCGGATAGCTGACTTTAGCAATCCTTTAGCATTATAAGGCGTAGAGGCGGCGACGATTTTTAGACCTGGTACTGCTTGGAAATAAGCTTCTAAACGCTGGGAGTGCTCAGCGCCGAGTTGCCTTCCCACCCCCCCTGGCCCGCGAATTACCATTGGCATTTTAAAGTTACCGCCGGAAGTATAGCGTAGCATTCCGGCATTATTGGCAATTTGGTTAAAGGCTAGCAGCAAAAAGCCCATGTTCATGCCTTCGATGATTGGTCGCAGTCCCGTCATTGCCGCGCCTACAGCCATGCCTGTAAAGCTATTTTCAGCGATGGGGGTATCGAGTACCCTCAGATCGCCATATTTTTTGTAGAGGTCTTTGGTCACTTTGTAGGAACCGCCATAGTGTCCTACGTCTTCGCCGAGTACGAATACGGCGGAGTCGCGGGCCATTTCTTCGTCAATGGCGGCGCGGAGGGCATTGAAGAATAAGGTTTCTGCCATCGGACTGTGTGATTGAGGTGGGTCAGACTAGCATATTACCC
>NZ_JAQMUA010000157.1:0-13481 GCF_028330895.1 Kamptonema animale CS-326
GACTGGGGGAAGTAGCGGTTTTAACATCTCCCACTGTTCGTTGCTTAAGTCTCCTCGGTTCATGAGCATTAACTGCTTGCGATCGCCTATTTTTACCTATTTTCTAGGATACAACGAGTTTGAAAACACGCCCTAGCCCCTAAGCGCCTTGGCGGTTACTATACTCACCAAATCTTAAAGAATTGTAAACAACGATACATCGCCCAGGATACAGGAGTTAGTATAATATCGACATCAGCACAGTCACTTAAGCGAGTAACGGGAGTAGGAAAAATGATTCCCGATCGCACTCCCTTTGACAACGCAAAAAAAACACAACCTATAAAGTTTATTGAGGCAGGGAATCTATGGGAATTTTAGTTGAAGACGTATCAAAACACTTTGGTTCTTTTGAGGCACTAAGCCAAGTGAACCTAGAAATTAAAACAGGCTCTTTAGTAGCACTACTAGGGCCATCAGGGTCAGGAAAATCGACATTATTGCGGCTGATTGCCGGGTTAGAACCGCCAGACACCGGCAAAATTTGGATTACAGGTAGAGATGCAACTTATCAGTCAGTACAAGATCGTCAAATCGGCTTTGTTTTTCAGCATTATGCTTTATTCAAACACTTGACAATTCGTGATAATATTGGCTTTGGTATGGACATTCGCAAATCTCCTAAAGCAAGAACCCGCAAGCGAGTAGAAGAACTTTTAGACTTAGTACAACTCAGTGGATTAGGCGATCGCTATCCTTCCCAACTTTCGGGAGGTCAAAGACAGCGCGTAGCCTTAGCCAGAGCCTTAGCAGTAGAACCACAGGTGCTTTTGCTAGACGAACCCTTCGGAGCTCTAGATGCCAAAGTTCGCAAAGAATTGCGCGACTGGTTGCGGCGGTTACACCACGAAGTTAACGTCACCACAGTTTTTGTTACCCACGACCAAGAAGAAGCGATGGAAGTCGCCGATGAAATTGTCGTAATGAACAAAGGCAGAGTCGAACAAGTCGGCTCTCCAGCTCAGATTTATGACTCTCCAGCAACAGCCTTTGTGATGAGCTTTATTGGCCCTGTAAACGTCCTTCCCAGTAGCGCCGAAATTTTTGCGCGGCAGAGGTTGGAAGCTCCCTCACCTCAAATTTATTTACGACCCCATGATGTTTTAATTCAAACCGAACCTGAAGCATCCTTTGCACCTGCAAAAATTAATCGTATCGTCTATTTGGGTTGGGAAATTCAAATCGAGTTAATTGTCGATGACCGGGAAATAGTTACTGCTTATTTAGACCGCGATCGCTTTAAAGAGCTAAATATCGAGGTCGATCAGCAAGTTTATGTCAAGCCTCGACAAGCCAAAGCCTTTCCCGTTGAGTTACCAGTTAGGTGATAAAATTAATAGGACTTACGAACTTTGCCAGTGCGTAAGTCCTAAAATTAAAACTTAGCTTTTCTAATTTTCAATTTTTAATTTTTTTTAGAGGTGGACTATGACTCATGCTTGTTGTGGCCCCGGTTATGCTTCACCCCAAGAAGCGATCGCATCAGAACGTGAAAAACTGCTTTACACGATCGCGCTCTACACAGGAACCGGAATTGAAGAACCAGATTATTTAGCAACAATAGACGTTGACCCCAATTCCCCAACCTACTCGCAGGTGATCCACCGCTTGCCCATGCCTTACATTGGAGATGAACTGCACCACTTTGGCTGGAACGCTTGCAGCTCATGTCACGGCGACGCTAGCAAATCCAGGCGTTTTAGCGTCATTCCCGGTATCCGCTCCAGCCGCATTTATATTGTGGATACAGAAGATGCGCGATCGCCAAAACTCCACAAAGTCATCGAACCAGAAGAAATCAAAGCCAAAACCAACCTCAGCGCCCCCCACACCGTCCACTGTCTAGCTGACAGCATCATGATTTCCATGCTAGGCGATCGCGAAGGCAACGGGCCAGGAGGCTTTTTGCTGCTCGACGACAAATTCGAGATTACCGGACGCTGGGAACAAAAAGCCGACGGAATGCGCTACAACTATGACTTCTGGTATCAGCCACGCCATAACGTCATGGTCAGTAGCGAATGGGCAGCCCCCAACACCTTTTACGCTGGATTTGACCTCAACGACGTAACCGCAGGGAAATACGGCAGCCAAGTACACTTCTGGGACTGGAAAAATCACGAAATCATCCAGAGTTTTAACTTGGGCGAAGAAGGATTAATTCCCCTAGAAGTGCGTTTTCACCACAACCCAGATAGCACTCACGGATATGTCGGAGCTGCACTAAGTAGTAACGTTTGGCACTGGCATCAATCTAACGGTAACTGGGCAATTGAAAAAGTCATTGATATTCCCTCTGTTGAGCTAGAAGGTTGGCCAATTCCCGTACCTTCTCTAATCACTGACATTCTGATTTCAATGGACGATCGATATGTTTATTTTTCCAATTGGCTGCACGGAGATATCCGCCAATACGACATCAGCGACCCGGAAAATCCTAAACTAACTGGTCAAGTTTGGTGCGGTGGCTTGTTAGGAAAAGCAGGCGAAGTTGAAGGTCATAAACTGACAGGCGGACCGCAAATGCTTCAGTTAAGTTTGGACGGCAAGCGGCTTTATGTGACAAATTCCCTATTTAGTAGTTGGGATAATCAGTTTTACCCCGACTTAGCACAAAGTGGATCTTACCTGTTACAAGTTGACTGCGACACAGAGAAGGGCGGCTTAAATATCAATGAGAATTTCTACATTGATTTTAGCCAAGAACCAGCAGGCCCCGCCCGCGCCCACGAGATGCGTTATCCCGGTGGAGATTGCACCTCAGATATTTGGCTTTAGGAGTTTAGTCGCGACCTAAACCCCTCTCCTGCAAGGAGAGGGGAGAAGAATTCTTAATATTAAACCTCAATTATTCTGCTTACTATTGTTAATGTACCTCTTACTCACGCAAAGTACTGTATGTAAATTAAATGTAGAAAAGCTTAACTCGCAATTGGCATTTCATCGCCAGTAAGGTCGCCCTTTCCAAAACACTCCCAGTACAATTCCTATTAGTGTAGTTTCGGATAAATCAACTAGAAAAGCAGGTACTGGCAATAGGGACTTTAAAGCCAAACCTAGAAGTAAACACACAACTAAAGCCCATAAACTAGAACTGTTAAGGAGAAATTGTTGCTGCCGTTGCTCGAAGAGGTACACTGCTAGTGCGCCCATCCCCACTGCTGTAGCGACAGGGATTAATACCCCCAAGGAAGAGCTGTAGAGTAGTTTGAGGATGTTGCGAACGATGGGAGATTGGGTAAAACCCCACCCTAAGAATAACTCTAGTACGATAACGATCGCATTCGTGAGGGCGGCAATTTGAAGGAGTTCTTGCCAGGGTAAGTTTTTTAAACGGCCTAGAGGATTACTCATAGTGCAGAGAAAAGGTGGGTTGCTTTGATTGTATTACAGCTCGGCGATCGCGATCGCTCTTGCTATACCCCTTGAGCTGCATCTATGGCAATTCGTAAAGTAAAATACATATAGTAGGCAGTTTCTCAGCAATGGATCTGAGAGCATCCGCCTGCGAATTGTCGGCAGCATCGAAGGATAGAGGATATGGTGGAAAATACAGTAAATTGTGCTGTAGAGTGCGTCAACGGCTGCATTTTGGGCGATGAATGCCCGAAGCGGGAATACGCGGCAGCAACGTCAAGTTTCATAGAAAACACTTCTCTAGATAAAATGCTGGAGATGGCTGAGGAAGCGGTAAGGAAGAAGCGAATGGAACCCCCTAAATGGGTGATTCCTGATTTTCCAGAGTAGTAAAGGTGCGATCGCTCTTGACTGTAAGGGAGCGATCGCGATTAGTATTATAAGTGCGATCGCTAAATTACTTTGAAACTATAGCATAAAAACTTGCTTTCAGGCAAGGGTAAGGAAGAATAAAAATACAATAAAATTAATGGTTTCATTGATTAAAAATATTCATTTCACCTTGACTTAATACCAATTCTCCAAATGATTGATAGAATCTGCATTGTTCAGTAAACTTAATCCGAGCTGCCTCCTGCCTCCTGCCTTTTTACTGTTGCATAACTTTGGAGAATTGGTATAACTATAGGTGTTGGGAGCCATGTAATTTTCTATTCCTAACGATAGGGGGACAAAAATAAATTCCTTTCGTTGGGTAGTAGTTGGTTTCACCCAATAGAGATTAAGATATTAACAACAATCAAAAAGGGATTATCATGGTAAAAAAAGCCGACAAACAAGATTCTAGCGATTTGTCCCAAAAAATTACCGAATCCTACGGAACTGGCATTCGCGAGGAAGTAGGGCTGAATATTGACGGGCGGCCAATGCGGGATCATCGAGATGAGTACACAGCCAATCTCGAACTAACAGGGGGCGATGTTGATGCTGCATCCTCTCAAGCCGAGGCTATGGTTGGCGACGAGGCTGTGGGGGGAACAACTGCAACTCCAGACCAGAATATTGTTGACGAATTAGGAACTGCTGTCGGATTGGAAATGGAAGAGGGCGAAGATTTACGGACAACAGATATTTTGAACGAACGCGACGATCGCAGATGGGAATTAGATCCCACCTCTTCTGAAGATTACCAGGAACGGCGGGAGTAAACCGAAGCGATCGCTATATGCTAGCCATACCCAAATTCATTCTCAAACCGGGCTATCGATCGCAGGCAGAAGATACTTCCCCGGAAGTAGATGCCTTTCAATTCTGGCTACTCAGACAGCGATCGCCTCAACAACGCTTAGCGATGGGAAAAGCATTAAATCGCAGTGCACGCCAGTTTTCCATCAACTGTTTTTATAAACGCTTCCCCAATTTATCTCATCAAGAGTTTGCCCGAAAACTTGCCTTTGCCTGGTTACAAGAACACTATCCTTCTGATTACATTCCACAGGGAAATAAAATGACTTGGGTGCAAGATTCTATCGCCTTGGCTGCTCAATTGCACCCTATCTTTGAATCTCTTGATATTCCTTATTATATCACTGGTGGTGTGGCTGCGATCGCCTTCGGAGAACCCCGTACTACTCAAGATTTGGATATAGTAATTTCGATCGAATTAAAAGATATTAGCTTGTTAGCAAATGAATTAGAGCGAATTGGATTTTATGTTCCCGGATTAGAAGATGTAATTTCTGGACGAATGCAAACTTTACAAGTTACCCATATAGAAAGTATTGCTCGTGCTGATTTAATGATAACCGGAAACGATGAATTTGACCGCATCAAGTTTGAGAGAAGGCAACAATATGAAATTCCCGAAGGTACAGAAGTTTACCTAGCATCACCAGAAGATTTAATTCTCAACAAATTGCGATGGGGAAAGCTTAGTAAGTCTGAGAAACAATGGCGGGATGTATTGGGAATTTTGAAAGTGCAAGGAGTATCTTTAGACTTTGATTATCTTAACTATTGGGCTGATTATTTGGGGTTAATTGAGGATTTAAATTTAGCAATTCAGGAATCAGGATTATAGATTTTAGAAATTTCAAGACTTACACACTTCCGACGTAACGCCGCCTCTGGGCGGTTAAAAATACCTTCCAGAGGGCGGCGTTATAGATACTTTTGTGTAAGCCCTAAAAAAGCATTAATCAATCAGTTGTGGCGTAGGAACTTGTGCGTTAATCTCCGCCTGAGAAAACGAGGGTAGCGCCCAAGTTGTCTCACCCGCTTTAAAAACTTTAGCAGGAGTAACATTCAACTCAATTCCACCCGTTGCTGCACTCGTTTTAGCAACTAGCTGCGTACCATCTACAACCTTAATAGCAACTGGTTCAGTCACAGAAAGAACCTCAGCAGCCGGGCCTAAAGTAGCTTGAGTCCCTGCTGGTAAATAAATACCATCGCAGTCCCAATCATCATCTGTAATCTCACCAGCTCCCAGGAAATAAAGCTGTGTCGGCGATTTCTTCGGCTTATTAGCATAAACTGCTAGCGTTTGTCCCGTTTCATTACGGCATTGAGCCCGCTTTGTAGCAGTTTCAATTACGTACTTCTGCTGTTGCAATTCTGCCAACCGTCGTTGGTACTCTTCAGGCGTATAACCCGCAACAGAAGGATCGCTTTGAGCTGACAAGAGTTGAGTCAATGCCTGTGTTACTTCCGCATAGTCAGCACCTTTTGTGAAATCCTTGCCGGCCCAAGAAGGCTGAGCTATAGCCAAGTTTACTAAGAGCACTAAAACTAGCACCATCACCTTAAAAAACTTCATCATTTTCATTCTCCTTTGTGTAAAATATCAGATTTTGTTCCTTGAAAAACCCTCTATTTAGACTTAGAAATCATTGTCTAACTTCAGCAAAATAGAGGAAACTTGAACCCTAGTTTACCTAAAGATTTTCAACTTTAGGTGCAGTCTCTAACGATTGATAACTGTCTTTAAGCAATATCAGCAGCCACAAGCAACTAATAGCTAAAGTAAGTACCGTTAAACCGCGATTCTCTAGAGTATGACTATCGAGCAGGATCAGCGTACCCAGGCCCATTAAAACGAAGGGAACAAGGGAATTACCGTAGCGGACAAGTAGGGTCGCGATCGCGCTCATGCGAGTTAATTGATAAGCCAGATAACACCAAACACCAACTAGCAAGAAAAAGACGCTCAGAATCACGAGCAGGCTATCCCAAGTACAGTTGGCAAACAGGGGGACATAAATTCCTACATTATCACCTCCATTGGCAAATGTCACCGCAGCTACGCTATAAGTTTGTGGCAATAAAAGACTGCTAAAAAGAGTGAATTGAGGCGAATCTGTAGCTGTATTTTCATCATCATCTTCTGTATCTCGATTTAGCAGGCGGCTGACTCCAATAGCGATTGGTACTAACCCCAACATCCCCACCCAAGGGCGCGGCACCATCATACAGCCAAAGAAGCTAGGAAGACTAAGCAGCACCAGTGCTGCGAACCCAAGGTATTGCCCCGTAACAATGTGTTGCCGTCGGAAGGCAGCATTGACTTGGGAGAAAAACAGCAGCAAGATGACAATATCATCTAAATTTGTGGCGGTAAAAGCTGTAATACCTGTGGAAATAGCGGTAATGAAGTGGTTCATGTCTAACTGCCTCGATTGCGATGCTGGGATGGCTGGAGTAGTGCCAAAGATTAATTAATGTTGAGATGTTTCTTTGGTCGAAGAATGTTACTAAGCTGAGTGGCTAAACTCACGCTTTCATTCACTGATTATTAACTCAGGTTATCAGAGTTTGAAATAGTTTGACCCGGAGACTGAATGTGTTGATGGCTTTTGAGTTTGAACTAAACCTGGCATCAATTCTGCATATTTTGATGAGTCAAAGTTCAATTTAGATACTTGGGGAAGTAGTGTCGAAACATTAGGTTTCCGTACTTGAACTGAAGTAGGCGATTTAGCTACTTCACGCTCTTCGCTAATTACATTCACGGGGGCTGGCATCACCATAACTTTAACCGGATTAACAGATTGTTGTTGCTGGTTGAGCTTTTCCATCAAGTCGGGAATGTGGCTGCTTAATCGATCGATTTTTTCGTGCAGTAGCACCACATCGTGAGCGGCTTTGAGATTAACTTGGTGATTGTAGAGATTTTGTTCGCGTTCAGCATCCGACTGGCGGTTTTGACTCATTAATACAATCGGTGCGGTGTAAGCAGAGGCAAAGGAAAATACTAAGTTAAGCAGGATAAAAGGCTGCTGATCCCAGTGAGGAAGACCCGGTGTCAAATTCGCGCCCACCCACCCAGTGAGGATTACTGTCTGTCCAATCAAGAAGGGCCAGGAACCCACTTTTGCTGCTAGAGTGTCTGCTAAACGCTGCCCGCGAGTTAAGGCTTTTTCCTCTGGTTTTGGAGGCGTAAGCTGTAACGACATTGGATGGCTGACGGTTTTTATTTCTCTGTTAACACTGTCAGATTGAGTGGATTTCATGGCAAACCTCACGGATGAATGTCTAGTTGAAGCTAACTGTTAATGTTTGCTTGCGTTTTTCTTTGATGACCTTACTTTAGTCAGTCTCCACCCATAAGAGCAAATGTTTTTTTTTATGAAATTAATCACTTGTATTTATGGAGACTTACGCAAATGTTATATTCAGGACTTACGCTCATGGCCCTAGAAACCGGGTTTTTGAGCTTGTATGTGTAACAACGAAGTATTTTCGTCAAAAAACCCGGTTTCTTTGGTTGGGTGGGTAAGTCCTAATATTGTCAAAGTTGAATTTATAAATCGTGCAGAGGTAAAAATTTAGAATCTGGTGAGATGTGGTTTCTACTAAGAAACAGTTAAAAGCTAGGAGGCGATTCACTTAAAATCAGGATAGCCGTAGAAACGAGCTAATTTTTTAGCTTTAATTTTTTGTAATTGTTAATTTGTAATTGGTGATTTATCCCTTTTTGCTCATTAATTGTTCCTATTACTTTAAGTGCTTTCATTATTTCTAATATAGTTTAAGTGATAGTTATTAGGGGAAATAACGATATATTTCCTTGCGATGTAGTACGCGAACAAAGGTAATTGTATCTTCGTCTTCGGCAAAGCCAATTCGATAATCGCCAACTCGAATGCGATAGTAGTTTCCATCCGCCTTGAGTCTTTTAATATTGTTGACATCCAATAGGCTTTCAGCATTTTCAACTTCTTCAATAACGGTTTTTATTCTCGCTAGCAAGTCTCCATCACGAATTTTGCCAATATCTTTTTCAAAGCTTTTTCTAAACTCGACGTTCATAGTTTCGGCTCCAGAAGTTGAAAGATCGATTCACGGCTGACAAGTTCAGTCGTTTCACCTTCCGCCATCGCCCTTTCCATAGCAACGTCTTCGATAATTTCTGTCAGGAACTCAGAGACTTCTTCTCGGTTTTCACGCAGCAGTTCGACGATGGCACTTTTCAAAATTTCCTTGAGTTGATCGGGGTTTAGCGTAATTTCAGACATTGTATCTCCTTGTGATTAATTTGAGTTTGATCGGTTGATTCCTAGCGCTTCAAGTTGCTGGTTTATCCAATCAGTTGCCGTTGCTTCATCGGTTTCTATTGCTTTTTCGACTCCTATTTTAGCAATTTCTAGCAGTTGTTTAGATTTATCCTCTGCATCGTAGGATTGATTGACTTTATCAACAAATCGTTGTTGAACATCCACAGGAGGGCAGACTATTAAAAGAGATTCAAGTACAGGAATTGTAAGATTAGTTTGAATTGCTCCTGTATTTGCTTGTTCAGTTTGCAATTTTCCAATTAAAGAATTGAGATAAAGAGCCAAATAAGTTGGCTCTATCAAACTTCGATCTGGTCTGGTTAGAATAAAATAACTTCCGTAAACAGAATTGTTCAAATATTCGGGGATTACAATAGCAAGTCCCAATGTTCCACTTCGAGAAATTAAAACGTCTCCTGTTTTGACAGTAGATTTCTGCTGTTTAGCTGCTTCTTGCGAAATGAATTTCAAATCTTTCTCATTAAATCTGTACTTTTGCAAATCAGCAATTCTCAGAAAAGGTACTCCTCCATCAATATATTCTAACGGCTCAGATGTTCCATACTTAAAAAGCGAGGATAGACTAGCAAGTTTTCTCAATTCCCATCCTTTGTCTAAACAAGCAATTTCTAGAGATTCATAAAGCTGATCGTATTTTGGTTGGTAATACTCAGCGTCAAGGCGACCAGAAGACAGGAAAGACTCAGCAAAACTTTTGACAGCAACGGTTTCTTCGGTGGGTTGCCAGTCCTTCAATCCAAGTTCGGACAACAGCAACTCCTCAGCTTGGTGATGGATTTCTTTTGATTGATCAATACTACTTTTAGACAAGTCTAGAATGTGTGCTATCAATTCCTGAAAACTCAAATTTGGTAAATAAACTAAAGCTGTTTTCAGATCGTCAAGGTTTAATCCCGTCTGAATTGCGCCTCTAGCCTTTCTTACTAAAAGCTTCTTACCGATATCAGAATTGAGATAGGCAAGTAGATATTTAGAAAAAATGACACTTTTCGATCTAACAACGGTACTTTTGCAACTAAAAATTGCTGGTATAATTTCTTTAGTCACTATTGATACGTTTCCCAAAGTGCCAACCACTGAGATCAATAAGTCATTTTCCTTTAATTTGTATTTGGACAAACGCTCATAATCTGATTCGGGTACATTTACATTTTCGTCATCCATCACAAAAAAAGGTTTTACGTCTCTACCTCTGACATAACGGCAAAGTGATTTTTCATCATAATTTTCCACTATAAATTGAGAGCCAAATGGTCAAATTAAAAAACTTGCTTTTTCCTTAAGTACACAGTGATGATTCGATAAAACCTTAGTTTCAAAATCAAGGAATTCTGGTCGATAATATTCTGAATCAAGTCGCCCAGAAAATTCTAGGTTGCTCAATTTAACTTCTGCTGCTTCAAGCCCATCCATTAAGCTTTGATACTTCACAGCATCAAACGGTATCACAGATGGGCTTAAATTAAAAAAACTGAGATTCTCCTTTTTAGCAAACTCAATAAATGCTTCCGCAATGCCATCTTCCGTTTTACCATCATGGTTAAACAAATCATGGTACACAATTAAATGATGGTTGTCATCTAATAAAAATCCTCCCGGATTATTAGGATCTTTAACATAAATATTATCTCCAGAATTATCCTTGCCAGACTTCTGCATCGTGGCAAAAAAGATATTGTAATCATCCTTGCGAGGACACAATGCGCCAGCCTTCGGGTCATCATTCCACTTCTGGACAAACAACACCGAAGTTTTAGTTCCCGTGTGCGGCTTAAACGTATTGCCATGCAGCCCTACCACTGCCAAAATTCGGCAACGTTCCGCAATAAAATCTCGAATATTCTTATCAGAAGAATTATTAAACCGTCCCTGGGGTAAAACAATCGCCATTCTACCCCCCGGTTTCAAAAAGTCCAGATTGCGCTCAATAAACAAAATATCGCGCCCGACTTTAGTTTCCCATCTACCGTTAGCCTTTTTTGCCAAATCATAGCGGGCAATCATGCGCGTTTCCTTGATATCTCCCGCAAAAGGCGGATTAGCCATCAACACATCAAACTGAAATTCTCGATAGTCTTTGTTGCCTTTCGGTCGCAGCTTTTTTAGTCGTTTAAATCCGGTATTGTAGATGTCATCCCACTCGTCTTGATCGGTAACTTCATCCCACAGTTCATAGTCCAGCGTGTTCAAGTGCAAAACATTTGTTTGTCCATCTCCAGCAATCAGGTTTAGAGTCCGCGCCACCCGCACCGCCTTTTCATCAAAGTCAATGGCAAACACCTTTTCTTCCACATATTCCTTGCAACGTGGCGGCTTATCTTCCAGGGAAAACAAATGACTTGCTTCTAATCCCTCATCTGCCAAAATCTGCCGCCAAACATGGAAAATTGTATGCACGGGAAAGCCTGACGAACCCGCAGCCGTATCAATCATGTACTCATCCTCTTGAGGATTGAGCATTTTCACACACATATCAATCACATAGCGCGGCGTGAAAAACTGTCCTTTTTCGCCTTTACTACTTTGGTTAATCAAATACTCAAAGGCTTCATCAATTACATCCAAATTGGAGTTAAACAGCTTTACATTCTCCAATGAAGACACGCAAATAGACAGATGAGAGGGTGTAAGACTAATCTTAGCCCCTTCACTAAACACCCCTTCCCACTTTTTCTTTGCTCCATCAAATAAATCTTGAATTTTGCTCTTGAGGGCGGATTCTGTCTGTCCCGTATTCCGAAACTCCAGAGAGCGAGTTTTACGGCGGTTGCCCTGCCCAGAATACCATTCATCATAGAGCTTGGTAAAAATTAACTTAAACAATTCCTCAAACACATCTACTCCGGCATTTGCCAGTACCTCATCCTCCATTTCTTCAATTAAGGTTTTGAGGGATTTATTCTCTTTTACTAGCTTATCATTGGCGATCAAATCTTCTAGCGTGAACTTGATCTGAAGAATATCTGCTAGGGTTTGATTGACATTAGGTAGACCAGGAATATCTTCAAAATAATTGGGATCTTTGCGCTGATAGTAAGAGATTTGATCGCCGTTTGTCCAAACTGCAATCGGCGCACCCGTCGCATTACAGTACGATCGCAACTGATCTTTACCATCCTTGAGCTTTGGCTTCTTTAGCTCCACCAGCATATAGACACTATTTGGACGGTCTT
The DNA here is from genome assembly GCF_028330895.1 of Kamptonema animale CS-326. Lineage (NCBI taxonomy): Bacteria > Bacillati > Cyanobacteriota > Cyanophyceae > Oscillatoriales > Microcoleaceae > Kamptonema > Kamptonema animale. The sequence goes on from NZ_JAQMUA010000157.1 coordinate 12,146, forward strand.
TGTCCATTACCACAATATCAGCCCGTTTCACCTCTCGCCCAAAGTTCACCCCATATTCCACTTGAATACGACTCAGGGGATAATGTAAGCGATCGGTCAAAACCTGTAGATATAGCTGCCGGATTGCTTCTTCTGGCGTAAGCTTAATCGCCTTCTGGCGCACCAGACAAACCGTGTAGGGAACTTCGCCGCTTTTGGTTGCCTTGAGGGTGATCTTCTGCTCTAATTGCTCAATTTCAGCCGCAGTAAACTGTGAGAGTTTGTAATTTGAGTCTTTGAGGATGTGGGCTAGGTTCATCAGGCGCTATCAGGTCGATACTAAGGGCTTCTCCGTTATAAGAGTTTAGCGCCATTATAGAAACTTGCCGATAAATTTTCTTGATGCTGTGGTCGCGATCGCATCCATAACTGCTTAGCCTAGCTTGGTGTAACCCAGATGCAGATGAGCAGATTGTAGATTAGCGGGAGGTCATCGATCTGGGTTAGTGTAGTTCGCGATCGCACCGAGCTAACAGCTACGATCTGGTTTCTCAGTTAAATTTGTTTCTAAGTCAGCTCTGTTAACTGTTACTACAAAATAGTTTAAAAACTGAAATAGAACATATTTGAGTTAGAGATTTTATGATTACTGACGACCAACTACTCAATATTGCGATAGTGGTATTACGGCAGAGTCACGGAGCCATAGAGTTAAGGAAGCGGCAATCCTGAGCCGTGCCACACAGCTTGAAAAAGAGAATGTACACAACTTGACACTCTCCCCTCTCAATACGCAGAGGTTCTTGAGGATAAATTTTCCTTGGAGGAATTATCAAAAAAATAGTGCGGCTTCCACACTCAGGCTAATTATCAAGGGTAAAATTTAGCTAAACAGACGGGAATCCCCACACCATACCGCTTCGGTTGGTGTGGGATGGAAGGCTCGTCAGATGAGGATTCCACCTGTTCACAATCTCAAAGGATGGCTTTGAGCAGTGGGCGGGTGGATGACGAGGCGAACAAAATATTTTCTCAAAATGCTCAATTATTTTATGTTAAATTAACACTAATTGATGCGTATCGGCTGCAACGCAATGAAGGCGACCTACCAGTACCAATTCTATCCCGACACCAATCAAAAGCTAACCCTCAACCAATGGCTCAGAATTTGCCGTTATTGGTATAACCGCCAGCTAGGGGATAGATTTGATTGGTGGGAAAAGAATCGCACTGCTGTCAACGCTTGTCCATTGATAACGAGCATCGCCGCTCCCAGAGAGAAGCCAAATTACTACCACCAAAAACAACAACTACCAATTCTCAAAAAAGATTTGGTTAAAGTAGTCCATAGTGGTGA
>NZ_JAQMUA010000158.1:0-16833 GCF_028330895.1 Kamptonema animale CS-326
ACTCCAACAGGAACACCAACACCAACTCCAACAGGAACTCCAACCCCGACACCAACAGGAACTCCAACCCCAACTCCAGAACCTCAAGACCCTGATTGCATTTGCAAACAGATAACCTTCCCTAGCTTAAGTGATATTCCCGGCCCAAATGCAGTCGAGAATATACTAAATGGTAGCGATCGCAACGACAACATCATCGGCGATAATGCCAATAACAGCATTAATGGATTAGATGGAAGCGATCGCCTCCTCGGTCAACTAGGGAACGACAATATTTACGGTGGATTTCCTAACATTATTCCCATTGGCCCCGAAGTAGACCCCGATTTATTGCTGGGAAATGAAGGCAATGACTACCTCAACGGTAATGCAGGCAACGATGCCATCTTCGCAGGTAAAGATAACGATATCGCGATCGGCGGCAAAGATGACGACCTGATTTTTGGTGACAAAGGAAACGATACCTTACTTGGCAATGAAGGTAATGACACCATTTATGGCGGCACTCTTGACCCCTCTAACCTCGATTTAACAGGACAAGATTTACTTTTTGGGGGTACTGGCAATGACTACCTCAATGGAGAGGAAGGCGAAGACACTCTTTCTGGCGGTGATGGCAATGATACAGTACAGAGCGGTAAAGGTAATGACGTAGCTGTAGGGGATTTAGGAGACGATTTACTTTTCGGCGATGAAGGAAATGACACTCTTTGCAGCGGCGACGGCAATGATACCATCTACGGGGATACAGGCAGTCCCCTTGCCCTGGGTAGTGCGGGTGGCCAAGACCAAATCTGCGGCGGTTTGGGCGATGACTTAATTTATGGTAATGAAGGTCAAGATACACTCAACGGCTATGTTGGTAATGATACTCTTTACGGTGGTAAAGATGATGATTATCTGATTGGTGGTGCTAATAATGACTTGTTGAAAGGCGATGAGGGCAATGATTCTCTGTTGGGAGGTAGCGGAAATGATATCTTCGCTTTAGTGATTGGAGAAGGAAGCGATACTATTTTAGACTTTCAAACAGGTCAAGATTTGATAGGTTTAAGTAATGGTTTAAGTTTCTTCGATCTGAGTATTACTCAGGGCAATAATGCTGCCTTAATTCGGCTGGCGAGTACCAATGAACTGCTTGCCTCTGTGAACGGAATTTCGGCAAATTTAATTAATGCCACAAATTTTGCCATTATCTAGAGTCTGTCTGCAAGCTATTTAGGACTTACGCACTCACTACTATTTTCTGTCATTGGCGTTGGCTGTCATTTCGATGCCTTTGACTGCTTACACCTACGCATTCAAGCAATCTTAAAGGGTGATTTTTTAGTTATTCTGTGCGTAAGTCCTACACTTATATAGTTGAAAAAAACTTTAGTTCCCTCCCACTTCAATTTGCACCCAATGTTAATATACCTAATGCCCTATCAACTATCAAACGCCGAGTTTTCAGCCATTGCCTACCGAGTAAAATTTCCGGAACTCCATCACCGACATGAACGGGAATATCAAACTCTTGTCCATCTATTCGCACCTTTCCGGCATAAATCTCGAAAATGAATTCTCCCTTAGCGGTTCTCATTTTTTCGCGCTGAATATAAATCCAATCAAGTCCTTCTAAATCTTGACTATCCATTGCTAACCACCCTGAAAAACCTGTATCTAGCAGAGCATCAACAGGTAAATCTAAGTTCTTATCAGCCATCAACTCGATTTCAAAAAAAAGTTCATCTTCATCACCAAACCTTCCCTCTATCATATCGTGCCACAAACTCCTGTTTCATTGATCCGAAAAACGAAGGGGATAGCATTTGGGTATTTTTGTCTGCACATATTGCCAGCCATCATATCGTCCTCGTCTATAAAATAGTCTCCGCTATCCGGCTCAACCGCAATATACCACTTATAATGTGTTTGAATCAACTGAGGTTGAAGGCGATCAAAAACTACTTTGCAACGCTGGTAAATGGCTTCGGCTTCTGCTAGCCGCTGGGCTTTCTTTTCTTCAGACCACTGGATTTCAGGAAATAATCGGCCTCGCCGCACTATACGATTTGGTTTCACGTTGGTCATTGTTTTTTCTCCTTTGTGTAAGATGGTACTATATTTATTAGTTTACTTGAATTTTTCTGAAATTAATTATGGCAAACACTTTCAATTTGACTCCTAATCCTGATAATTTTACAGTCCCCCCTGGTTTGATGACTGAGTTCTCTGGAGGTGTTCTTGCTTTAGAGGGCAATGATACAATCAGAGGCTCTTTTGAGAGTGAAATCATCAACGGAAATGCTGGTAAAGATATTTTATTCGGTAGTAATGGCAATGACAACTTGCAAGGCGGTAGAGACAACGACGATATATATGGCGAAGTTGACCAAGATACTCTCATAGGTGCTCTTGGTGATGATTATATCGTGGGTGGCGACGGAGATGACATCTTGAATGGCGGTCGAGGCGATGATTTTTTAGATGGAGGTGCAGGTAATGATACTCTCAGCGGTGACTTAGGTTACACTCTTTATAAAGGCGGAACGGGTAGTGATGTGTTCGTCCTAAGAACAGATGTTGTTTTAGGAGATCCAAAGCGTAACCCTAACAGTAGTGTACAGGCGTGGGATATTGTTCTAGACTTTGAAAAGTCTTTCGATCAAATTGGTCTTACTAACGGTCTAACTGAGGCAAACGTCACACTTACCACTTATTCAATACCATTGCGAAATATTAACTTTGTGTCGGGGAGATTTCCTCAAGAAAGCAAAATTTCTTTAGCCGATTTAGATCCAGATCGCAATGGTAGTTATGACGCTACTACTATTCAAATTGGTTCAAACGGTCAAATTTTAGGTAGAGTGCTGAATGTGACACCATCTGAATTATGGACTCGTTTTATTACACTGTCCTAGATAGGGTATTTTTTAGGAGCAGTCTTGAATGGTAAGGTGGGCAAAGCCCACCTAGCCCTGTCAAGGTGCGATCGAGCTCAAAAAGATCTAGCAGTTGAGCTCAATACACTAGCCAATCTTTAACGGCAGCAAGAGGCGGGCGTGAGGATTTGGTATACACTTGAAGGTTTATTTCCCGCCTCTTGCTGCCGTTATAATGCTGGGCGGTGTGCACCCTCGGCTGGACAACACTCGGCTGCCAATATAGCGCGCGATCGTACTGCCGCCCGTATCGTCCGCAGGTGCTGCTACAAACATTACTGGAGGAAACTGCGATGCTGAGTGCTGTTTTCGAGCGATTTGTAATCGCAAGTCCCGTGAGTGTGATGAGTCGGGGCTTGATGAAGGGGTACTCGCACCCTCGGCGCTCGATCGGATCTTTGAAGCTAACGCAAAAGTCCAGTACACCAGAGAGTTATTATTTTCGGAGTTGGTCAATTTAATGAGCCTGGTGGTTTGTGGAATTTACCCATCGGTAAACGCTGCTTATCGCGCGCGTGCGCAACAACTCAATGTCAGTCGTACAGCAGTTTATGACAAATTAAATGGTGTAGAACCGAGAGTTTCTGCGGCACTCCTTAAGGAAACAGCAGCAGAGATGGCATCTTTAATCGAGTCGATCGGAGGCAGTTCACCAAAATTATTAGCTCCCTACAAAGTACGAATTATTGATGGAAATTGCCTCGCAGGAACCGACCATCGATTGGAAGTGTTACGTCCGTTCGGGGCTGTAGCGCTTCCAGGAAAATCACTGGTCATCCTCGATCCTGAATTAAGATTAGCCATTGATGTGTTTCCTTGTGTTGACGGTCACGCTCAAGAACGATCGTTATTCGATCAAGTTTTGGCAACAGTTCAATCAGGAGAACTCTGGATTGGCGATCGCTCTATGTGTACATCAGGTTTTTTACGAGGCATCACTAGTAGTGGTTCACACTTCGTAATCCGCAGGCATAAAAGTTTGTCACTTGCACCCGTAAGCGAGCGCCAATACTGCGGTGAAACCCCGACAGGTCAACTATTTGAGCAAATGGTTCGCTTGAATTATCCGGGTGGAGAGTTATTAATCAGACAGGTGACGATCGAGCTATTTAAACCTACTCGTAATGGAGAAAAAGAGGTCGAAGTTTTAACAAGACTTTCGACCAGGGAAGTAACAGCAGCAGTAGTTGCCCAACTCTACCTCGAACGACGAAGTGTAGAGAATCTATTTCAAACTGTCACCGAAAATTATGAAGGTGAAATTCAAACTTTAGGGTATCCCCAAGCAGCGTTATTCTCTTTTTGTTTGGCATTAGTTACCTACAATATTCTCGCAACCATTCGTGCAGTTATCGCTAGCGTTCATGGAGTAGGCAAAATTGAGGCTGGTCTTTCTGACTACTATATGGTTGACGAAATTCAAAGTACCTATCGGGGAATGATGATTGCAATCCCAGAAGAAAATTGGAGGATTTTTACACAATCCGATCGAGAAACACTCGCAGATATTTTATTAGATTTAGCAGCGCGAGTAGATTTAAAAAGATTTCTCAAAAATACTCGCGCTACCAAGAAAAAAAAGCAGTCTCCTGAGTGCGATCCACGTCACCGCCATGTATCAACTGCGAGGCTTCTCGATCGAGCTCATCAACCACCTTGACAGGGCTAGCAAAGCCCACCCCACAATTATAGCTAACTAGACGCTAACTGTTGACAACTTCGAGCTGAAACTTGCCCGCACGCGCTCTGCAATTTGAGCTGGATTCAGACCCAATTCTGTAAAGGATTGTTCGGGAGTAGCGTGATCTACTAACACATCAGGTACACCAATTCGCATCACCTTGGCTGCAATATCTCGATCTAATAAAGATTCTGCTACTGCTGAACCAAAGCCACCCATTACACAGCCTTCTTCCAAAGTTACAACCCGCCCAATCTTTTGAGCTAAAGGTAATATTAATTCCTCATCCAAAGGCTTAGCAAAACGGGCATTCACGACTGTTGCTTCAATACCATGTTCGCTCAAAATCTCAGCCGCCTGCATTGCTGGTTGTACCATAGATCCATAACCGAGTATGAGTACATCGTCGCCTTGGCGCAGAATTTCACCTTTACCAATGGGCAATTCTTCCCATCCTTCTTCCATCAGGGGAACGCCGTAACCATTACCACGAGGATAACGCATCGCAATCGGGCCGGAAGTATGATTAATACCAGTAACAATCATCCGCTGCAATTCGGCTTCATCTTTCGGTGCCATTAATACCATATTTGGCAAACACCGCAAGTAAGCAATATCGTACATTCCCTGATGAGTGGGGCCGTCGGCACCAACAATTCCTGCCCTGTCTAAACAGAAGAAAACTGGTAACTTTTGGATGCAAACATCGTGAACTATTTGGTCATAGGCTCTTTGCAAAAAGGTAGAATAAATGGCGACAACGGGTCTAATTCCTTCGCAGGCTAATCCAGCGGCACAAGTAACGGCGTGTTGTTCGGCGATGCCAACGTCGATGTATTGTTTAGGCAGTTTTTCCTGAAATTTGTCTAGGCCAGTTCCCGTTGCCATTGCCGCAGTAATAGCAACAATTTTGGGGTTATCTTCTGCTAGTTTGATCAGGGCGTGGGCAAAGACTTTTGAGTAGGCGGGAGGCTTGGGTTTATTCGAGGGTATGGCTTTGCCAGTGGCTAAGTTAAACGGATTTTGGGCATGATAGCCTACTTGGTCTTTTTCTGCGATCGCATATCCTTTACCCTTCACTGTCACGACATGAACCAATACGGGCCCTTGTATTGTATGTGCTTGTTTGAAGGTAGCAATCAATTCTTCCAAATTGTGACCGTCCACTGGCCCCATATAAGTAAAGCCCAATTCTTCAATCACAGCGCCAACTTTGGGTACTGCTAACCGTTTCATCCCTTCCTTTAGCCGTTCCATTTCTGGGGTGAAAGTCTCGCCCACGAAGGGAATGTGCTTGAATTGTTCCTCTAGATTATCCTTGAGAAACTGGACTGGCGCGCTGAGGCGCATTTTGTTGAGGTAGCGAGGAATTGCGCCGACATTGGGCGAAATTGACATTTCGTTGTCGTTGAGGACGACTAATAAGTTAGTTTTCGGCAAGTGGCCGGCGTGATTGATGGCTTCTAGGGCCATACCGCCGGTTAATGCGCCGTCACCAATTACGGCTACAACCTTAAAGTTTTCACCTTTCATGTCCCGCGCGAGGGCCATACCTAAACCAGCGGAGATACTGGTGGAAGCGTGACCGGCACCGAAATGGTCGAATTTACTTTCGCAGCGTTTGAGGTAGCCAGCTACGCCGTCTTTTTGACGTAGAGTATGAAAGCGATCGTAGCGACCGGTTAGCAATTTGTGAGGGTAGGCTTGGTGGCCGACATCCCAGAGGACTTTATCGCGATCGAGGTCTAGAGTCTGGTAAAGTGCGATCGTTAGTTCGACCACTCCTAATCCGGGGCCGAGGTGGCCGCCGCTAGTCGCTACTGTTTCTAAATGTTTTTCTCGAATTTGCCGCGCAATCTGCTGCAATTGGTTAATGGATAGACCGTGCAGTTGATTCGGATGAGTCAGTTCGCTCAGGTGCATAAACTTTAATTACCCTGGATAGTTATTACTTCAAGCAATTTTAACTGACTTGGCTTGCCCCTTCTGGTTCTGGTTGGTCTGGGGTACAAAAATTAACCAGTTTTATACTAACAATATATTGTACTTGTGCTAAGCCTGAGAATGTGTTCTCACATGGTTGCGAAAAGGATAGTTAATCGGCATTAACAACAGAAACTTATCAGTAATTACAATTTGGCTCAACCTTAAATTTGGAATAAAAGGGCGATCGATCCTACCTGTGTTTGTGGTATACTTCGCAAAGTATATTATTAACTAAAAAACATAACAAGTTGACTGATTCAACAGAAGTTCAAAAAGCAGCTCTAATTGCTGAACTACAACAGGCAGGAATTAAGCATACACCAGAGAAAATCCTGCGGATAGCTAAGCTAGATAATGGTAAAATAGTATTTTTGGAAGAAGGAAAAGGCGGTGAAGGTGGGCGGGGTCTTGCACACATTTTGGAGAACCATCAGGAAGATTTTATGGAACGTGGAATTGGTGCTACTCAAATTATAGATGCAGTGATGGCCGCTGTCACTCAAGGGCAAATAATTGGGTATCAAAAAACGCGATCGCCTACCCCTCGCACTATTTATGAAGTGTTCTTTGATGGCAACATCCAGTACATAAGTGTTACAGTTGGAGACAACGGCTACATAGTCGGTGCTAATCCAGCCCATAGACCTTAATTTGATAAATGAAAAATATGCCGGAAACTATCAAACTGATGCCTGATTATGGATGCTATCCGCTGTGGTGGAAAGTACCGGGTAAAGTTGGTAACATTGACCCAGCAACTTTACCTCTGAGTCAGGAAACGATTAAGCGGCTAGATGCTTGGGCGAATGTCTATGACGCTACTTTAAATATGGCAGATCCTGCTAACTCTGTTGGATTTTCTAGTAGGGAAACTAAGGAGGATTTTGAGCAGGAGGGAGTTAGTTTGTGGCTACAGCTTAGGGAAGAACTCGCCCCTGATTATGAGGTGGTTTACTTTGATAAGCATCGGAGTAAGCTCTTAACTCACAAGAGCGAACTTGCTCCAAAAGATTTGGTTGTTGCTGAGTCATATTCAGCTTTTTCTCAACAGATGAAGTCCGCGAGCTCTGAATTATAACCCTCGGTTGATTTAAGCTTTTCTTAAACTATGATAAAACTCCTTAAACTTTTGGATTATAGGGATCGATCGCGCTCAGGAAAAAAGAGCGATCGCCTAATAAAATGGAGGCTAGGTACGAAAGAAAACATTTGCCGAGGGATTAAAAGACCGATGGATTTGATTGCGGTTCTTTCCTCTGCAATTCTAACTTAGTTTCTTCGCCAGAAAGCTGTTTACCGCTAGCATCTAACTTCGGCAAAGGCATATTTCTCATTTCCCAAACTTTAATTGATATTAGATATTCATAGAAAGCTTGTAGCGTACACCAAGCAAATCCCGGTTGGCCATCCAGAAACCCACCTAGCAAAAAATACATATAGAAAAAGCGTACTAACGGCCTTAAAGGCAAGCGCAAAGAGATGTCCTTTAAAGCTCTACGCCTGTTGACTTCGGTGGCCCCAAAAAACAAATCCCACCAGTTAACTTTACCCGCTTCTAATTGGCGTAAAATTTCTGCGGCTTCGTCAGTAGAATAGCGATTGTGTTTCTCAATCCAGCGGGAAAGACCTTTGCTACAGGTATAGTGCGGATAGGTTTCTTTTAAAAAGCTAGTAGGGCCGTCGCAAATTTCTCGTTCGGCGTGACCGTAATCCCCAAACAGGACTTTATCTTTGCGAAATAGGCGCATTTGATGGCGGGGATATTGGGTGCTGCGGCGAATCCACCGCCCCATAAATATTACCTGCTCTGCGACATAATAACCAATGTAGTTCTGATTTTTGATGGCTTCAGAACATTCGTTGAAAAGTTCTGGGGTCATCCGCTCGTCTGCTTCGAGAATGTAAACCCATTCGTATTTAGTGGGTACTTCTTGTAGCATCCAAGTCCGCTGCTTCCCGTGAGTTTCAAAGGCGTGCTGCACGATTTGCACGGGATAGCGGCGGACTATTTCAATGGTGCGATCGGTGCTGAAAGAGTCAATTACAATGATGTCATCCGACAGAATCGCCGATTCAATGCAAGCGGCGATGTCAATTTCTTCGTTGTAAGTCAGAATATAAATTGAGAACATTCCAAGCTTTCAGTGAGGGCAATGCTAGGCTGGTGACGAGTTTTCAGGATGCCCTAATTTTCGTGCTGCCATCCGGGTTACTTTAAGCTTTGCGACGACCGGCTCGCAAAATCCCCATACTTCTTAATCCAGTCCAGCCAATAGTAATGTAGCCGATCGCTAAGAGTAAACTATTAATACCAGTTTGTAGGCTGGAGTTACGCGATCGCGTTCTGATCTCTTTTTCTTTTTGCTGTTTGCGGGTGGTAATCTCTTTAATGGCCTGGGTTGGCAGAGATTGGGCTTGCTGGTCGAGAAATGTTTCCAGGGCTTTGGGGTTACTTTTAGCCTCTTGAAGTAATTTTTTTAACTCTGGTGGAGTTTGTGGGTTCTGGAGTACCTCCTGTAATTTTTGTTCGTCGCCAAGTACGCTGGTGATTTGGCTGCGGCGTTGGCTTTTGAGTTGTTCGATCTGAGTTTTGAATTGATCGCTGCTAAGCTGGGCATTAAGTTGATTTTCGGCGGCGGTGGCTTCGCGATCGATCTGAGCAAGACTTTCTGTGACTTCTAGGCGAGTATTGTTGAGGTGGACGGGAACTACCAGCAGGTAGAATAACCCGACTAAGCTGGAAAACAAGATTACCCAAAATCTGAGGTCGAGGCCAATATTGCGGGGTTCCTGGACGATTCCAGAACTGCTGTCAACCCAAAAACCTGTAAATAGGAGGGCAATACCTGTCATGGGCAGAATTCCTCGGTCAACTACTTGAGTTGTTAAGGCAATTTGCCAGCCTCTAGTGAGAAAGTCAGACGATTCGCTGGGAATCGACAGGATTAAGCAGTCGAACACGGCGGACAAAATCAATATAATACCGACTACTTTTAAAGTCCGTGCGGCCATAGAGGAAATTTGACGGCTATTAGTTGCTTTCATTTAGATTCTGCTTAATGAGTTAGGTTATTTTCCACCAAAATAGATTATGTTTGCTACGGGCTTACATCCCCTTTGAGATACATAGGACTTACGCAATCTAACCTATCCCCCCTACCAGGGGAGGGGGAATTTCTTTGTTTGTTTGTTTCTCCTCCTTCCATAAAAGGGAAGGGGGCTGGGGGTTAGGTCTTTGGTCTTTCTCAAAAATGAGATACTCCCACGCGCGATCGTTGACCCTGCGCCGACGGTTTGGAGAACGAGGGGCTAAAGTATCCCCTGTCTTATAGTAATTGATTAGGAGAGTGAGCTGGACAAGAGAATCGAGGCGAGAAGTCTGGGGGTTGGTCGTTATCAAAAGTTGCGATCGCTGATTTGAGCTCTTGGATGCCCGAAGTTTAAATTTATGGGAAGGAATAATCTAAAATTTAAAATCAATTGCCCTAAATTTAGTTTTGGCACTGCCAATTGGAAATCTAATGTCTAGAATTGCATGATTTCAGGTGTTTATACTTTGACGGAACTTGAGGATGCGATCGCGGCTGACCCGCTGCTGTGGCGACCTTTGGTGTTTACTAATGGCTGCTTTGATATTATCCACGCGGGTCATGTCCGATATTTGCAGGCGGCGAAAGCTTTGGGGCGATCGCTGGTAGTGGGTTTAAATAGCGATGCTAGCGTCCAAGCTATCAAGCCGCAACAGCTTGGGTTTCCTTCCCGTCCCATTGTACCGGAAATGCAGCGGGCAGAAGTGCTGGCGGCGTTAAAACCAGTGGCAGCAGTGGTAATTTTTGCCGATCCTACGGCTAATAAATTAATAGAGAGGCTGAAGCCAAATATTTATGTTAAAGGCGGTGATTATCTAATTGAAACTTTGCCGGAAGCCCCACTCGCACAAGCTATCGGCTGTGAGATTTGTTTGATCGAAGTCGAGGTTCCTAGCTCTACAACTGCCCTAATTAACCGTATTTTGGGGAAGAGCTGTACAGATAAAAGTTAACTTTTATTAATAAAATTGCGATCTAGCAACCGCCACAACGGTTAAGACACTCGCTCATGGCCTAAACTATTGACTCTCTTACCCTCTTCCCCTCTTCCCCTTCTTCCCCTTCTTTGCCTAACCCTGAGCATCGGAGCATCGTAACCGCCTTGGCGGTTGCTATATTTTGTGAAGTAGCCCTTGACAATAGGCACCTTATGATAAATAAAATTTCCCCTTTTTAAGGAAGTTAGGGGGATCGGAGTTTGAGATTTAATCGGTAACTCCTGCTAAATTATTATCAGGGATTTAAAAGCTATTGTACAATGAGATCGAACTACATTTTAGCTGAAAGCAGATAGCTGAAAGCTGATAGCTGATGCAAGCTCTTTATGACTGACTCGACTACTACCTCTACGCCAGAAGCATCGCCGAATATAACTGAACTCAGTTCTAAATTAAGGTCTGGTTCCGAAAAAAATCAACTGCAACTGCTGCAACAGATAGCCGAGGGCAGTTTGGATGTGTTGATGGAATTTTTACTAGAGCGTAAGCTATCACCTCCGACGATGGTGGATGGTAAGGCTTACCAAATTTTGTATAACGCTAATTTGCCGAAGGCGGCAGACTTTCTCCAGACTCACTTTCCTACAGGTGTCGTACCGTTGCGATCGCAGGCTGGGATTGATTACACTTTGTTGCAACAATTGCTAGCTAAGCAGGATTTTCAAGAAGCCGATCGCTTGACTTTGGAAAAGATGTGTGAATTAGCCGGAGAGACGGCGATCAAGAGAAAGTGGCTGTATTTTACTCAGATTGAAAGTTTACCGGCGGCAGATTTGCAAACAATTAATTGGCTATGGCTAGTGCACTCTGAGGGTAAGTTTGGCTTTTCAGTACAGCGGGAAATTTGGCTGGCTGTGGGCAAAAATTGGGATAAGTTTTGGCCGCAAATTGGGTGGAAGCAGGGGAATAATTGGACTCGTTACCCGAATGAGTTTACCTGGGATTTGAGTGCTCCGAGAGGGCATTTGCCGCTGTCAAATCAGTTGCGAGGAAAGCAACCTTTTGCGGCTTTATTGTCACATCCAGTTTGGTTAGGATAGGTGATAGGGGAGATCGCATCTAAATTGCTTACAAAATATTTTAGGTATTAATTCATGGCAATTTCCTACTTTCTTCCCATTCTTTCCTTTTCGCTATTTACCAGTGGATGAATCTTCAGATGATACCTGGATTTTGTAACCACGCTGCTTAATTCTTTCCCTAACAGTTTCCATATCAATATCTTGCCCTATTCCTCCTACTGTTATCTATTCATTCTCGGATAGGATTGCGGATACGGGCTAAGGCTTTGCCTTCGGCGGAGTTAGGGTTAAGGGAAATGATTTCTCCATCTAATTCGCAGGCGATACCTTGATTGAGGCTGTGGGGTTGGATGGCGGACAGGGTAAGCAGTGCTTGGCTTGGGTTAAGGTAATACCAGTTTAGCAGAGTTTTATGTTAATTGCTAAAAATGCTATCGCTCCTAGTCTAACATTGTTCATATTCTTTAAACTAAAATTTGTAACTATTTCAACTTAAACTCATCAAATTTCACAACCTCTGACTCCGGTTTCCGCGTATCAAAATAATAACTGCTAACCACACCCGCCGCCGTATCAAAAATACTAAAAACTGTAAGATCGTTACTAGCAATATAAGGCATCGGCTGACCATCTTCTCCCAAAACAGGCGCAATAGTTGGCATTACAGGTTCTAAGCCATTCGGATCGCCAATAGCAACATATTCCTCCTGATAACCTGGAGGTACAAATCTCCGCCTTTCACCCATAGCCGCAGGATAACTATTCCCAACATTAGAAGTCTCTAAAAAGTGCATCCCACTGGGACTAATAAAGCGATTCCACAGATGACTATGACCGTAAAATACTAACTGCACATCAGCAGTTTCTAACAAGGGGATGACATCGCGAATAATGTAATCATTCTCTTTTGGATATTCATAGCGAATCATTTTAATCTCGCCATTATCATCGCGGTCAATAATCTGCACGGGGTCAGTGTAAGCAGGTACAATATTATCACCTAAAGTATGGGGGGGATGATGAAACATCACAACCTTGTATTTTGCCTGCTTAAATTCTTCACTATTGAGTTCTTCCTCCAGCCAATTATATTGAGCGCTACCCTTGACAATTGGCTCATAGATGTGCTGTCCGTAACCCCAATTCTCAGGGTGATTAAAATCGCGATCTGGTTCCCGATATCTGCCTTTAGCGTCAGCATCAAGACTAGGAGTGCGCCACATATTTGTAATAAACAAAACTACTAAACGCACATCACCGAAAGTCACAGCATAGTATTTTTTCGGACTAGGCAAAGTAAAAATTTGCTCATAAGCATCAGTGTTAAAAGAACTATCCTTTAACTCGCTAATAACTAAATTTTCTTTGGCTACACTTGGCGATTTTGCACTTTCTTTATTGTCTTTATTCTCCAACTTCGGGTCGGATTTAGATGTTAATATTTTTTGAGCCGCAAAACGGGGGAAAGAATTATTAAACTGATCTTTTAACGTGCTATTGTTGGAAAATCTACCCATAACTTCGTGATTGCCAAGAGCAGTAAATAAGGGTGCATTTTGAATCAATTCACCGCCAGTGTAAACTGTTTTAATACCGTTTTTTTCTAACTCTGAAAAAGCGCGACCTTGGAGACAAGGGAAAAAAGCACGACCGCGAAGATCGTCAAACCATTCTGAGGCACGACCTGGGATATTAGCTAAATCTCCAGCTATAAAAACAGCATCAATTCTATCAATTGTTTCAGCTACTTTTTGCAAATTTGCAGCTACCATCGGCATCACTTGATGGTCAGAAGTGAGTAAAATTTTTAGGGGAGTTTCTGGTGTTGGTTGGGATGAAAGAGTAAAGGTGCGACTGGTGATATTTTGACCGTTTTCAGCTTCACTTTTGACCTGATAAGGAATGCGAACACCTGGAGTTAAACCAGTTACTTCTGCTTCGTGTCGCCAAATATCTCTAAGTATTAATTTATTGTCAACTGCGCCTTTTTTTACTTCCTCTGAAACGCTGGAATCTTGGTCTTCGTGAGTGCGGCTGAGTTTAGTTGTGGTGGCAGTTACAATTTGATTTAAGTTTTGACCATAAGCTACGGTGTGGCGGATACCGGCAAATTCAGTAAACCAGACAACTCTGACTGAATTTGGGGTTGGGAGTTGTAGAAATGGGTCGGTTAGTAATTGGGGTTGGGTGGAAAAAGCTTGCATGATTAGACTGAGGAAGATTACGATTAAAAATAGTACAGCAAAAATCCACAGATTGCGAGCGGATCTTTGGGGGATTGAGAAATCAGGAGACTTTAGCATTATCGATTATGTCAAAAAATCCGACTTTTAGTTTGATGTTGAATGTGGGGGTAGTCGATAGACTCGAATTAATTTACCTGTCAATGTTCCCGCAGTATAAATAGCATCATTAATATTATTGGCTAATTTCTCTAGATCGCCGCCTCCCTTGCAGACAATAATACCAGCATGGTCTGGCTATAAGCTGTGCAACCGTATAAAATGACGACGATTTAAAGTTAAAACAGCTCGATTTTTACTAATAGCAAAAGCTAAAACTTCCTCATCAGGAATTTTTTGATTGTCCTTTCCAGCTTCTTGTACTGTGAGGATATCATGACCTCTAAAGCGTAAATTTTCTACAACAGCTCTAGGAAATTGTTCGTCGGCGTAAATATATGCCATAATCTTAATCTTCCTCATTCTCCCGGATAGTTATTTCAATTTCTTCGGGGTAAGTAGCCGCATAAGCCCAGGCATTTCCTAAATCAGCAGCAGTCAACGTGGGATAATTATATAGAAGTTCCGATTCGCTCAGACCCTCGCGGCGAAAATTCACCAGTACCCAAACAGGAATGCGAGTATTTCTGATGCAGGCATCTCCGCCGCAGACACCGGGAGTTTTGCTAATCCCTTGCCAGGAATTAGCAAGACTTTGGGTTAATAATTGGATGACTTGAGCTTTTTCGGCGGGAGTTAAAGCTAGCAGTTGTGCTTCTAATTCTTGGACGGTCATAGTTACTCAGTAATTTGTGAATGAGAGAGGATGTATTTAATATTATAGAATAATAAGCTAAGGTGTAACGGGTAAAAATGCAGGGCGATCGCCAGTCAAAGAAACTATCTCAATTTGACAAACGTATTTTAAGCTAGAATAAAAAGTGCTTATCTGCTAGGAGCAGCCTAAGACGTGATTTAAACATTCTTGTTTCTAGTCGAGAGACGGCGTATATTAGCTGGTAAGTATTGTAGTATTTTGTGTAAACCTTATTATGTCATTAATTGTTCAAAAATACGGTGGTAGTTCCGTCGGTACGGTTGAACGCATTCAGGAAGTAGCAAAACGAGTTGTGAAGGCGGTAAAGCTTGGTAACTCTGTAGTTGTCGTGGTTTCGGCAATGGGTAAAACCACTGACGGTTTGGTAAAATTAGCTAAGGAAATTTCCAGCAATCCCAGCAAGCGGGAAATGGATATGTTGCTATCGACGGGCGAACAAGTGTCGATCGCACTTTTGAGTATGGCATTGCAGGAAATGGGACAACCGGCAATTTCGCTAACGGGTGCTCAAGTTGGGATTGTAACTGAAGCTGAACACACTCGCGCTCGGATTTTACAGATTAAAACCGATCGCATTGAACGGCAGTTAGAAAGCGGTAAGGTGGTTGTAGTCGCTGGTTTTCAAGGGATTGCGATCGCGGGGGATTTGGAAATTACGACTTTGGGGCGCGGCGGTTCCGATACTTCGGCGGTAGCGCTAGCGGCGGCGTTAAAAGCTGACTGTTGCGAGATTTATACTGATGTTCCCGGAATTTTGACGACAGATCCGCGCATTGTCCCCGATGCAACATTGATGTCTGAGATCACTTGCGATGAGATGCTGGAATTGGCAAGTTTGGGCGCGAAAGTGTTGCATCCGCGCGCGGTGGAAATCGCTAAAAACTACGGCGTACCGCTGGTTGTGCTTTCTAGCTGGAGTGACGAGCCCGGTACGCGCGTGGTGTCACCGCCAGCGGGATCGCGCCCTCTGGAGGGTTTGGAGTTGGCGAAAGCGGTGGATGCAGTGGAGTTTGACTTAGATCAGGCGGCGGTGTCGCTGTTGCGAGTACCCGATCGCCCTGGGGTGGCGGCGCGGTTATTTGGCGCGATCGCACTGCAAAATCTGGATGTAGACTTGATTATCCAGTCGATTCACGAAGGTAATACTAATGATATCGCTTTCACGGTGACGCAGAATTCGCTTAAGCAAGCGGCGGCCGTAGCAGATGCGATCGTACCATCTTTGGGTAAAAATTCTGACCCAGAACTAGGAGAACCGGAGGTCAGGGCGGAAGATCGGGCGATCGCGAAAATTACCATTGCCGGCGCGGGGATGATCGGCCGGCCCAAGGTAGCATCGCAAATGTTCAAAACCTTAGCGGATGCTGGGATTAACATTCAAATGATCTCGACTTCCGAGGTGAAAGTTAGCTGCGCGATCGATGCTGCGGACTGCGATCGCGCCGTTACCGAACTCTGCAAAGTTTTCGAGGTTGTCAGTTCTCCTCTTTTTGAGGTTTCTACTAATCCTAAACCGCCTGCGGTGCGTGCAGTTGCTTTAGATATAAATCAAGCACGTTTAGCAATTCGCCGCATCCAAGATCGTCCGGGGATGGCGGCAAATTTGTTCGGACTTTTAGCTGAAGAAAATATCAGCGTTGATATGATTATTCAGTCCCAAAGATGTCGCAATATTGACGGAATTTTAACTCGCGATATTGCTTTTACTGTAGCACAAATGGATGCCGAAGCTGCTAGAGAAACCCTAGAAAAAGCTGCTACTAAATTTGGTTGGGGTGAAGTCGCAGTTGATATCGCGATCGCTAAAGTTAGCGTAGTTGGTTCGGGAATGGTAGCCAATCCGGGAGTAGCTGCAAAGATGTTTGAAGCGTTATCACAGCACAAAATTAACATTCAAATGATTGCTACTTCCGAAATCAAAATTAGCTGCGTTGTGGATGAGGCACAAGGCGTAATGGCCTTGAAAGCAATTCACTCAGCTTTTGCTCTTTCTGGGAGTGAAAGAATCCAGGTTCCTGCTTAATAATTGTTTGTAGTAAGGGCTAAGGCCCTTACTATGTGTAACGCCGCCAT
>NZ_JAQMUA010000159.1:0-23945 GCF_028330895.1 Kamptonema animale CS-326
AAAGAGGAAGAGAGGGGGAAGAGGGGGAAGATGGGGGAGATGGGGAGGATGGGTAATTAGCGATTAGCAATTAGCGATTAGCAATTGGCAATTGGCAATTAGCAATTAGCAATTAGCAATTAGCCATTAGCCATTAGCCATTAGCCATTACGCAGGTCGTCACCAGAAACCGGGTTTTTTACCTTTCTGGGCGATAAGGAAGTATTTTAGTAAAAAAAAACGATTTCTTTGGTTTTGAGACTTACGAACTGATCCAAGAAACCGGGTTTTTTACCAAATTTCTGAACGGTAACGAAGTACTTTCCTAAAAAACCCGGTTTCTTACTCCCCTCAGTTAACAGTTAACAATTAACAGTTAACAGTTAACAGTTAACAATACTAGAGACTTGCAGTTTTTCCAACTTCAGCCTGAGTAGCAATTGGTTTAACATCGCTGTAACCCATAGTATCAGCAACATCCCGCAGCACAGAAATTTGCTGCTCAAAATCAAGACCTTCGACCTTACTCAAAGCATTATTAACAACTTGAGTGGCTTCATAACCCTCCGGCAAATCTACAACATTATCGCCCATACCCACAGCCCAAGCATACCACACCAACAACTTATTATTAGCAGTAAGAGCACCGTAAGCGCGAGAATATTCTGTATCCTCGCCGTTGGCAATAGCCCGCATCACATTTAACTGGTGTTCCTGCGATAGCCCATAGAAGTTATCTAGCAGCAGTGGTGCTAGTTCTGGTTCTGCTGCTGCTGGAGCTGCTGGTGTAATTGAACCGCCCATCTTTTCATAAATAAAGTAAAGCAGTGCCAGTTTATCATCTGTACTCAAAGTGTTAATTGCCTCAATAACTTCTTGAGTGTTTCCTGAGAGAGTATGAGTGCTGTCAACGTTGGTTGTTGATTTCATGTTTTTTTCCTTGGTAAATTCTTCCAGCTTATTAATATCAAGATTCGAGAGCTAGAGTCACCTGCCTCCAGAGGTAATAAGTAATTAAAAATTAAAACATTAAACTAAAAAATTAAGGCTTATATGTTAAGCATTCTGACTAATTTAGGCGGAGCTGCTCAGCATTAATTCCCAAATTAAATCGACCTTTAGATAGAAGAAAATAATACATCCACAGGCAGAGTTAAATTTATATTTATTTCAGTCATACTCGATACATTGAATACAAAAATCTTAACTAAAAGTAAGGAGTGCCCAATGTCTGAGGCGACCACTGAATTAACAAATTCTCAAAGTTTTGACGCTCAGCAGATAGCTGAGGATGTGGAATCAGGGGAAAAGAAAGTACCGCAGGTTGACGTATCAGCAGACTACGAAGCTTCCAAAGAATTCAGTGTCAGCGAAGTTGACCGCACGGGTGCTGGCGCTCGAGCAGCAGAAACTGCTACGGCTCCTAAATTTAACGTTTCTGCCCCTATAAATTCACAAGTGAAAACCCAAGGGAGCGGCAACCGCGACGAATTTCTCTCAATGGCTAAAGAAATGAACCCGGAATCGGGAGAAGCAGGAGTAGTCAGCGACGAACTATTGCAAAAAGCTCTTGACAAAGGCACACCAGGATAGTAACCCGATGTCAAAAAATAGGGCTAGCAGATAGCAACTTGAATTAAGTCGCGTTACTTGACGCGGCTTTTATGTCTAATGGTGCAACTATATCTTCCTCACGAAAGAGGCAGTAACAAGAGAAATATGATAAAACTAAACCGAAAACAGTATTATGCTTCGTATATCTTGCCAGCCAAGCGATTCAATGAAATCTTTGCCGATTCCAAACTCTGCTAAAGCCGATCGCATCCTTGTAGTTGATGATGCTCCAGATAATGTGTTATTGGTACAAACCATACTTGAAGATGAGGGATATGAAATTAGCAGCGCGGAAAATGGCTTTTCGGCCTTAGCTCAGATCGAGCAGTCTCCTCCCGATCTCGTGCTGCTGGACGTGATGATGCCCGGAATGGACGGTTATGAGGTGACTCAGCGCATCCGTCAAAATGAAAAGCTACCTTTTATTCCCATCTTGTTGATTACCGCTCACGATCAGCCCAGCGTAGTGCAGGGTTTAGATACGGGAGCAGATGATTTCATCCGCAAACCTGTTGAGATGGACGAACTACTGGCGAGAGTGCGATCGCTGTTGCGGCTTAAGCACAGCGTTGACGAACGGGACTTAATCGCCCTTCAACGAGAAGATTTTGTCTCCCGACTCGCCCACGACTTACGAACACCTCTGGTAGCAGCAGATCGGATGCTAAGTTTAATGCAGCAGGGTGCTTTGGGGCAAATATCGGCTCCCATGCAAGAGGCTTTGGGGACGATGGTTCGCAGCAACCAAAACTTACTTAAAATGGTGAATATGCTGCTGGAAGTTTATCGCTACGAAGCGGGTCGTAAAACTTTGAGCTTCAGCAGCGTTGACTTGCAACAATTACTTTCTGAGGTGACAGAAGAATTAGCTCCCCTAGCAGATGCTAAAAATCTGGCTCTGAAATTAGAATCAGTCCTCGATGCCGATAGCTCTGAAATTAGTAAATTCCGAGGCGATCGCCTCGAATTGTACCGCCTGTTTACTAACTTAATCGGTAATGCGATCAAATTCACCGATGCTGGTAATATTGACATCTGCGTGCGGGTAATAAAAAACCAGATTTTTACTAATAGCTGGAACAAAGCCGTTTCATCATTAGCGGTCGAGATCCAAGATACCGGGCCCGGTATCTCTCCAGAGGAAAAAGCAAAGTTATTTGAAAGGTTCGGGCCCGGAACTCATAAACGTTCTGGTACTGGCTTAGGTTTACACCTGTGCCGGCAAATTGCCGAAGCTCATCACGGCGCGATCGAGGTTAAGTCTGAATTGGGAAAGGGAAGTTTATTTACTGTCCGCTTGCCTTCTCAATTTTAGGTTAAGGCGATCGGATTTCTTTTTAATAAATAGGAGAAGGAGTCTTGACACTGGAAGGTAAAGAGCTTTTCCTAGAATCGGGACTCTTTATTTTTATGCCTGCTAACGCACGTCATGCTATTAAAGCAGTGACAAACCTCGCGTTTTTATTAACGCTCTCTGAAGAGGCTGCCAATCCGAATCATTAACCTTTGCTGCTTAAATCTCTAACCGCTGGGTTAAGTCCTCAAGATGCCAAAAAAAGCCTGAGCAATTGATCGATCGGGATAGATCTACCTCTCAAGATATTCACATATTAAACCTAAGATTGATGACCGTAACTCCCCATCATGAAATCATCAAGTTATCAAAGAGTTATTTAATTTTTTTGTCAGAAGAGTAAATTAAGTTATTAACAATAACGACTTTTATACCTTGCTGGCAACTTAATAACACTATTGACAAATCTTAATTAACAAATTTCAAAAACGCAACATAATTGCCGCAAGCAATTAAGGAAAAAAACTCATGGAATATACACACACGATTGTTGGTTCTTTCCCCTCCCATGCAGAAGCAGAAAGGGTGGTATTGGAGCTGCAAAAAGAAGGCTTCGATATGGAAAAGCTCTCAATCATTGGCAAAGACTACCAAACCACTGAAAACGTGCGCGGATTTCTAACCTGGAAAGATACAGCCAAAGTTGGAGCCGTCGGCGGTGGTTATTGGGGTAGCTTCGTAGGAGGTTTATTCGGTATTTTAGCAGGGGCAGGAGTGCTATTTATTCCGGGAATGGCTCCGCTCATCATTGCTGGCCCCATTACTGGAGTGTTGGCGGGTTGGTTGGAAGGAACGCTTGTTGGTGGCGCTGGTGCTGCTGTTGTAGGAGGACTAGCGGGTGCTTTGGAAGGGTTAGGAATCCCGAAGAACGAGATACTAAAGTACGAGACTAAAATCCAAGGCGGGGAGTTTACGATCCTTGTGACAGGCAGCAATGAGGATGTCAGTCAGGCGAAGCGGATGCTAGAGAGAATCAGTCATGAAGTTAGTATGTCGATCGCTGTTTAAGGCTTTGAACTAATAGCAATAGGGTAGTGAAACTTAGTAACTATTTTATTGCTCTTTTTCTTTTTAATATTTTTTCACAAGGAGTAGTCATGACAAATAAAATTGACATCAACAAATCTGTGCCGCGCGAGCGATGGGGTGAATTTTTCGATCAGTTTTCAGATGGTAATCGCGGACGGCATATTTCCATCGAAGTCATCAATTCAGAACTCGGTAATGCAGAATTGATTAAGAATGCACCTTTGATGGCGATGGTTTACGATCGCCCTGGCAAGGGTGATGATTTGGTGATTGAAGTGGGTAAAGATGAGGTGACTTACGCTCACACGATCGATTCACCAACTGAAATTTTAACCGGACAGGACTCAAACGGCGCGATCGTAGCTATTCGGATTAGTGACGCTGCTGAGACACAAACATTGATTAAGTTACAAGCTAGTTGAATAATATAGCTAGGGACTAAGGGGGTAGGGGCTCTCTTGCTAGGCGAAGAGGGGAAGAGGGGAATAGAATCGGGGTTTGAGTTATTCAGAGCGTCCTCACCGTCTTGGCGGTTGCTATAAATGCGTAAAAACTTACTGGGTTCAGCTTATTTAAGCACCCAATCTTTCATCACCTACAATCAATAATCCTCAGCAGTCAATATGTCTGAAATTCAAAACAAAGTAGTAATTATCACCGGAGCCAGCAGTGGATTAGGTGAGGCGACAGCACAGCGACTTGGTGCTAATGGAGCCAAACTAATGCTAGCTGCCCGCCGCGAAGATCGGCTCAAAGAATTGGTTGAGGCGATCGCCCAATCGGGAGGAACTGCAACCTACCGGGTAACAGATGTCACAGATTGCGCCCAGGTGGAAGCCTTAGCGAAGGAAACTTTGAGTACCTACGGCCGGATCGACGTGCTAATCAATAATGCTGGCTTGATGCCACTCTCTCCCCTCGACCAAGTAAAGGTTGAAGAATGGGATCGCACGATCGATGTCAACATCAAGGGCGTTCTCTATGGGATTGCTGCCGTGTTGCCGATTATGCGTCAGCAAAAATCTGGTCACATCATTAACGTATCGTCTGTGGCCGGGCATAAAGTGTTTTCGGGGTCAGCGGTTTACTGTGCGACTAAGTACGCAGTACGAGCGATATCTGAAGGATTGCGGCTAGAGTCAAACGGTGAAATCCGTTCGACTAATATCTCACCAGGAGCCGTTGCAACTGAATTGACGACTACGATTAGCGATCTAGATACAGCAGCGAAAATGAAGGCTCTTTATGCGATCGCCATTGATGCAGATGCCATTGCCCGCGCGATCGCCTATGCCATTGAACAGCCCGGTGATGTTGATGTCAATGAAATCATCATCCGTCCAACCCGTCAAGAACTGTAGATTAAGGGGGCGATCGCAAAACAAAAAACAGTCAATTGATGACGTAAACCAATAAATTTGGGCTAATAACTAATGAGGAGAAAATTATGACAGAAATCGTGAGCCGCGAGATTCGGCTAGTCTCCCGCCCCAAAGGGATTCCCACCCCAGATAATTTTGCGATCGCGCAAACAGAACTAAAACCGCTTCAAGATAGGCAAATCCTCGTTCGCAATCTCTATATGTCCGTCGATCCATATATGCGCGGTCGCATGAACGAGGGGAAATCCTATGTTCCATCCTTCGAGTTAGGAAAAGCACTCGAAGGCGGCGCAGTCGGCGAGGTCATCGAGTCGCGTTCCCAAGAATTCAAGCCAGGCGATATTGTCACTTCCAACTATGGCTGGCGAGAATACTTCATAGCTACACCAAAAGATTTACATCAGGTCAACGGCGACATTCAACCCTTATCGGTTTACCTTGGTGCTCTCGGCATGACGGGTATGACTGCTTGGGTGGGATTGAATTTGGTAGAAGTCAAAGCCGGCGATGTTATTTTTGTTTCGGGAGCCGCAGGTGCGGTGGGAAATGTCGCGGGACAACTGGCAAAATTGCGCGGATGCCATGTCATCGGGTCTGCTGGGTCAATGGAAAAAATCAAGTTTCTGCGGGAAGAATGCGGATTTGATAGCGCCTTCGATTACAAAGCCGGCCCTGTTCTCGAACAACTAAAGCAAGCAGCACCGGACGGAATTGATGTCTATTTCGATAACGTAGGAGGCGAAACCCTGGAAGCGGCGCTTTCAGCATTGCGCGTACACGGTCGGATTATCGCTTGTGGCAGCATCTCCGGCTATAACGATGAAAAACCCCAGCCGGGCCCTTCCAATCTATTTAGTATGATTACCAAGCGGTTGACAATGAAAGGGCTAATTGTTAGCGATTGGTTGGATCGTCAGGGAGAATTTGAACAGGAAGTCGGCGGCTATTTTCAGGCTGGCAAACTCAAAAACCACGAAACAGTGGTTGCAGGAATCGAGCGAGCGGTGAGTGCGTTCATCGGTCTTTTTGAAGGTAAAAACGTGGGTAAAATGGTGGTAAAATTGGATTAGGTATCCACTAATTGAGTCGGCACTTGGTTCATTATTTGAGCAATTTGATACCCTAGATTGCTTAGATAGCAACCGCCAAGGTAGTTAAAACATTCTAAATTACTGAAACCCGCTTATTCTCTTCCCTTCTTCCCTTCTTCCCCTTCTTATCTTCTTCCCCTAGCCCCTAGCCCCTAGTTAAAAAAGTATGGATCTTCAACTATCAGATCGGATTGCATTGGTTAGCGGTTCCACCGCCGGAATTGGACTAGCGATCGCTACGACACTTGCCCAAGAAGGAGCAACTGTCATTGTCAATGGCAGAACAGAAGAGCGCGTAAACAATGCTATCAAAAGCATTCAGCAAAGCGCCCCCCATGCCAAACTTCAGGGAATTACTGCCGATTTGGGAACGCCAGCGGGAGCTGAATTGTTGTTTCAACAAGTGCCAGAAGTCAACATTCTGGTTAACAACTTAGGAATTTATGGCGCTAAACCATTTGAAGATATCTCCGATGAAGAGTGGATAAACTTTATCGAAGTAAACGTGATGAGCGGTGTCAGGCTCTCGCGTCATTACTTACCTTTAATGCTCAAAAAAGATTGGGGACGCATTATTTTCATCTCTAGTGAATCTGGCTTGAATATTCCCGTTGAAATGATTCACTATGGCGTTACTAAGACTGCACAAATAGCATTGGCTCGTGGTTTAGCTGAAACAACCGCAGGCAGTCAAGTCACAGTAAATACCGTATTGCCAGGGCCAACCCGTTCCGAAGGAGTGGAAACTTTTATCGAGGGACTTGCCAAAGAGCAAAATATTTCAGCCGAACAAGTTGAGAAAGAATTTTTTACTAAGACTCGTCCATCTTCCCTGATTCAGCGATTTGCTTCAACGTCGGAAGTGGCTGCATTAGTTGCATTTGTTGCTAGTCCTTTAGCCTCTGCAATTAATGGGGCAGCATTGCGAGTCGAGGGTGGAGTGGTGCGATCGATTGTTTAATGAATTTGCCTTGATAGATCGCTTTCACAATCACGAGTACGAATTCCCAATCGCGATAGTTTTTACGGTTCGCGATCGCATTATTAAAAATATATTCATTCCAGTGTTGCCGGATTTGATCTTACTACCCACCGCGAAATAACCCCAATTAAGAGGTCAGTGATGCCAACTGCAACGAACTTTAAGGACTATTATGCCATCCTGGGAACGAGCAAAACGGCAACCCCTGAAGAAATCAAACGGGCTTACCGCAAACTGGCCCGCAAGTACCATCCTGACCTCAATCCTGGGGATAAAAATGCAGAGGCAAAATTCAAAGACTTGAACGAAGCAAATGAGGTACTTTCCGATCCTGATAATCGGCAAAAGTACGATCGCTTTGGTCAACATTGGAATCAGCCGGGATACACTGAAGCACCAACTCCTAGAGGAACTAATGTTTCGGCGGAAGACTTCGATCGCTACGACGACTTTGATTCATTTATCAACGATTTGCTGGGAGGAATGAAAGGCGGATCGAAACGTAGAACCCAGACCTATCAAACTGCAACCAATGGCTTTAATGATTTTGGGGACGGATTTCGTTCTCAAGCGCCCGCGCCCGATACCGAAGCTGCGATCGCACTCACATTTTCAGAAGCTTTTCATGGTGTCCAGAAACGGGTACAACTCGACGATGAAACGATCAACGTCCGCATTCCCGCAGGCGCAAAACCAGGTAGTCGCATTCGAATCAAAGGTAAAGGTCGTCCTAGTCCCTTCTCTCAACAGCGCGGCGATTTGTATCTGACGATCGAGGTTTTGCCCCATTCCTTCTTTCGATTCGAGGGTGATGACCTCGTTTGTGACATTCCAATTCGCCCCGATGAAGCCGTTTTAGGGGCAGAAATCAGCGTGCCCACACCCGATGGTAGCGTCACAATGAAAGTGCCCAAAGGAGTGCGATCGGGGCAATCTTTAAGATTGCGTGGCAAAGGCTGGACATTGCAGAAAGGAGGACGAGGTGACTTATTAGCCAAACTTCAGATAGTCACTCCGAAAGACCTCAATGAGATCGAGCAAGAATGCTACGAAAAAATCCAGGCAAATACGAATTTTAACCCGCGTACCCAGTTAGAGGAAATTAAGTTATGAGCTTTAGTCTTTCAACAATTGTGGTTTCACCCGAAGGCGATCAACTCTACACCTTTGAATATGCTGCATTGGTAACTGAGACTTCAATTACCCTAGTTAAATTTTATGTTGAATTAGGAGTAATCGAACCGATCGGCGACCTGCTGCATCCCCGCGAGATTGCTCGAATTGCTCAGATTCAGCGTTTGCGTCAAGACTTAGGCTTGAACTTAGTCGGAGCTGCAATGGTGTTAGATATGGCGACTGAAATTGCCCAATTACGAGCACAACTTAGAGCGTATCAGTCCCATCCATCGAACCCGCTATGAACTCTCTCAATCAATGCTTAAAGTTGGCATTAGATTGCGATATTTCTCATACATTATTTGCCTTATGGTTGACGAATCCCGTTCCTGTGGATTGGATGCGATATCGTGACCAATGGGAGTATACACACGCAGTCAACGCCTTTATTAAGATTATTGGGCTAAGCTTGCTAGCAATCTCTGTACTTGTAGAAACGCCGACAAAGAGAGAAAGCCATTCCGAACTGGAGTAAGTTAATGATTTATCCTCCTTTGATTTTTACACTATTGTTTGTTGGCCCAGCGCTTGCTTCGATTGCAATTAAACGCAATCTTGCGATACGTTGGCAATTGCTTTTGCTTAGCATAATTGTCTTCTACGGAATTTCTCCACTCTTACTAACTTGGGGAGGAATGGGTTTGGCTGAACGCTTTGCTTGTCAGTCAGAAATAATCATCTTTCATTGTTCCGATCCTTCCTGGCTGGGAGAACTAATTACAGGAATGGTCTTTGCCCACTGGTTTGCAATAATTACCATTCCATCGGCAATTTTGGGTGCTATAGGAATGGTAATTTCTTTAATTCTAAAAGTTAATCCATCGCGAACAAAAGTAAATATTTCAGGGATACCAAGTGCTGCTTTTTACCGCAGTCGTCGCCACAAAGTAATTGCAGGAGTGTGCTCAGCGATCGGACAACGATGGAAAGTGCCAATTCAAGGAGTACGAATTGTCACAGTTATTTTAGCAGTTGTCATACCTGGACTTTTTTTGTTAGTATACATTTGGTTTTGGTTAGCATTTCCATTGGAGCCACCAATAGAACCCCATTTAGTTAATAATTAAAATCCTGCAAGATTGCATCGAAACTTCAATAAGTAGGTAAGTATCAATAAATCCTATAGACTATGACTTTACCTCAAAAATCTCCGCAAACCCTAGTCAAAGGTAAACTTTCGCACCGCTGGAGAGTCCGCTCTCGCCTGATATTATCTGCTATCTGTTCTTTAATATCATCATTTTTGCTTCCATCTTGGTTTAGTTTATCTACTCGGATTCTCTGTATCTGGGATGCTGGGATGCTCTGTTTTTTAGCCTCAACTTGGGTACTAATGGTGCAAGCAATACCAAAAACAATGCGCCGTAATGCTCAAAGTCAAGATGAAGGACGCTTAGTAATTTTGAGCTTAATTACTGCTGCTGCTTGTGCTAGCATATTAGCGATCGCTTTTATCTTAAGAGAAACAAAAGATAAGGATATCAGCGTAGTAATTCCCCATGTAATTCTGGCAGTTATAACAATTATTGGCTCGTGGTTACTCGTTCATACTATTTTTGCAATGCACTATGCTCACGAATATTATCAAGATCGTAAAACTCAGGGTGATGCTAAAGCTGGAGGACTAAATTTCCCTGAAGATATTGAGCCAGACTACTGGGATTTTTTATATTTCTCTTTTGTTCTAGGCATGACCAGTCAAGTTTCAGATGTAGAAATCACCTCCCAATCGCTGAGGCGATTAGCTTTACTTCATAGCATTCTCTCCTTTTTCTTTAATACCGCAATTGTCGCGATGAGTATTAATATCATTGCGGGTTTAATTGAGTAACTATAGCAAGTGCTTAGAACTCTATAGATAACGATTATAATCATAGGGAATACCTATTTATACCAGTTCTCTAAAAATCTACTACAGTTAGCTTGTAAGGTGGGCGATTGCCACTTCATCAATTAAAAATTAAAAATGCAAAATTAAAAAAAAATGCAAAATTAAACTTGTGAAATTAAATTTTTAATTTTTAATTTTTAACTTTTAATTAATCGGTGAGCTTCTTACTTTTATCGATATAGCAATCCTAAATCATTTGTGAATTTCTTACTCCCTCCCCTTAGCAAGGGGAGGGTTGGGGTGGGGTAAAAAATTTACGATTCATTT
This sequence comes from Kamptonema animale CS-326, assembly GCF_028330895.1. NCBI lineage: Bacteria > Bacillati > Cyanobacteriota > Cyanophyceae > Oscillatoriales > Microcoleaceae > Kamptonema > Kamptonema animale. The sequence continues at coordinate 10,766 of NZ_JAQMUA010000159.1, forward strand.
AGGATTGCTATAGATGGTTGAGGCTCCCGCCCACCCTACATTTATATTTATGTCCCATTACTTACTAAAGCCATTTTTAGCCTCCCTCACAAGTTCCTCAACTAATCGATCTACACTCTAAGTATAGTCGGGTATTAGAAAATCCCTTTTTAAGAAAAAAGTCTAGAGAATCTGGACATTAGCCGAACTGAATTAGCGAACACGAAAAAGGAGTTAGATCATGAATGCGATCGAGATTGAAATTTTGGGTTCAGGCTGCAAAAAATGCCAACAGCTAGAGGCAAATGCCAAACAAGCTGTAACTAATCTTAATTTAACTGCTGAAGTTATTCACATTACTGACCCCATCGACATTGCTAAACGAGGTGTGATGTCAACTCCCACCCTGATAATCAATGGCAAAGTTGTCAGCAAAGGTCAAGTGCTCAGTCCCGAACAAATTCAGCGCCTATTACAGCATTAAAGAGGCAAAGTTATGTTCGATCCGTTTTATCCTTTTGATTGGTTGGCAACCCAGATTGTCACCCAAATTTTGGGCTTGCAGATCGCATCGCATTTAGGTTCTAGTCTGCACTTCTTTCTTTACGATCTGCCTAAAGTCTTAACATTACTAATTGTAATTAGCTTTATTGTTGGGACATTTCAAAGCTTTTTAGAACCAGAGCGCGTGCGTTCTTTGCTAGAAGGAAAGCGCACTTTTGCAGGAAATATCTTAGCAGCAATGGTAGGCATTGTTACGCCTTTCTGTTCTTGTTCTGCGGTTCCTTTGTTCATCGGATTCTTAGAAGCAGGTGTACCTCTAGGCGTGACATTTTCCTATCTGATAGCAGCGCCAATGGTGAATGAAGTTGCTGTTATTCTTTTGTGGGGATTGTTTGGACTAAAGGTGACGCTGATCTATATCGGCTTTGGCGTGGGTTTAGCGATCGCATCTGGCTACATCATCGGACTCCTAAAATTAGAAAAATGGGTAGAACTCTTTGTTTGGGAACTCCAAAAATCTCGTCAAGCAAGGCCTCTAGAGGATGAAGACAATCTAGAAGTGGCACTGACTTGGGGGCAAAGATTTGAGCAAGGATGGTTCCAATCGAGCGAAATTGTGCGATCGGTGTGGCTCTATGTCGTGGGCGGTATTGCGATCGGGGCAGGGATTCATGGTTATGTACCGACTGATTCGATCGCGCAATATGCAGGGGCAAATAATCCTTTAGCAGTGCCGATCGCAGTCATGTTGGGCGTGCCACTCTATGCAAACATTGCGGGGGTCATGCCGATTACCGAAGCTTTAGTCAATAAAGGAATGGCAATGGGTACAGTTTTAGCCTTCACAATGGCTGTGACAGCATTATCGCTTCCTGAAATTGTGATTCTCAAAAAAGTTTTGAAACCTCAACTCTTAGCCGTATTTGTTGGGCTAATGACCGTTGGGATTATCAGCATTGGCTATATATTCAATGCTCTGCTTTTGTAAATGAATGCGAGTTTCAGGACTTACAGACTCAGACTCAAAAAATCGGGTTTTACCAAATCTCTGCTGCTATAACGAAGTATTTTCGCAAAAAAACGGTTTCTAGACCCATAATAAGTTCTGAGTTTAATAAACGCACTTTGCGTACCGAAAAGCTAACCAGCTTCAGTTATATAGCAACCGCTTTCGTCAGTTAAGACACTCGTTTATGGCCCAAACCATTAACTCTTCCTCTCTTCTCTTCTTCCCTTTCTTTCCCTAGCCCTGAGCATCGTAGCCCCTAGCCCCTAACCGCCCTGGCGGTTGCTATAAAACAGGAGTAAATTAAGCATGGCATCATTACACCAACCATTATGGGCATTATCGTTTGAAGAAGTCTATGAATCTCTAGGCACTGCTGGCAATGGATTATCGCAGAATGAAGCACAAGAGCGATTAGAGAAATTTGGCGCAAATGAATTGCCCGAACCTGCCCATCGTCCATTGTGGCTCAGATTTGCCGATCAATTGACCCACTTTATGGCTTTGTTGTTGTGGGTGGCAGGGATTTTGGCCTTTGTTTCGCGTACACCGGAACTAGGCTGGGCAGTTTGGGCGGTAATCTGGATTAATGCTATTTTTAGCTTTTGGCAAGAGTTTCAAGCTGAGAAAGCTTTATCTGCTTTAAAAAAAGTCTTACCGATGCAGGTGAAAGTGTATCGAGATGGAGAATTAAAGCAAATTCCCGCTAGAGAATTGGTGCGCGGCGATGTGATGCAATTGGAAGAAGGCGATCGCATTTCCGCAGATGCCAGATTAATTTCAGCCGAAAGTTTATATCTCGATGTATCAGTAATGACAGGGGAATCTTTGCCTGTGGCGCGAAGTCCTTACCCTGTACGTCTGCGGGAGGCCGTTTCGGTGCGTGCTGGCAAAACCATGCTGCGTCAAGGGGAACAACCTATACAAGAAAAGGTAAATCCCTCGGAAATTGCTAACCTTGTATTAGCAGGTTCGACGGTAGCAGCAGGTCGAGCAGTGGCGGTGGTTTATGCGACGGGCGCACAGACTGAATTTGGACAGGTGGCGCATTTAACTACAGTAGTAAAGCGCGAACCCAGTACCTTAGAAATCCAAGTTGCTCGGATTGTACGGATTATTACAGCGATCGCGCTGGGTATGGGCGTGACTGTATTCGCGCTTAGCTACTTGTTGATTGGCATGGATATTACTGAGAGCTTTATCTTTGCGATCGGGATTATTGTAGCGAATGTCCCTGAAGGTTTATTGCCAACAGTAACATTAGCTCTTGCCCTTGGTGTAAAACGAATGGCGCGGCGCAATGCCCTTGTCAGGCGGCTTTCAGCAGTGGAAACTCTAAGCGCTACTACGGTAATTTGTACAGACAAAACTGGCACGTTGACCAAAAATGAAATGACGGTGCGCTATCTCTGGCTACCCACAGAACCAGAGCAATCTGAACCCAATCGCGCTCCTCGTAATGATGTCTTAGCTAACAGGTTAATTGAAATTACTGGTGCTGGTTACGATCCCACTAATGGCAAAGTTAATATTCCCTCTGATTCCGAAATTGCGTGGAAATCGCAGGTTTTGCTGATTGGTTCGGCACTTTGTTCTAATGCTCGATTGGTACATCTCAATGCGCCTAGTCGTTGGCAAGAAATTGGCGATCCGACTGAGGCGGCGTTGTTAGTAGCGGCGGCAAAAGCAGAATTAAATTTAGAAAATCTTCAGAAGCAATTCCCACGCTTAAGAGAAATTCCTTTTGATTCCCGTCGCTTGATGATGACAGTGGTTTTGAATTGGCAATCTTCAGAGTTATGGTCAAGTGAATTTCCCCATCTTGCCTTTACCAAAGGCGCACCATTGGAAGTTCTGAAACATTGCCATTGGATTTTGCGCGATGGTAAATCGCAGGAATTAACCCACGATTATTGGGATGAAGTTGTCAAAGCTAATGACGATTTAGCCAGACAAGGTTTTCGGGTGTTAGGGTTGGCGGCGCGTCAAGGTGGGCAGGAATTGCTCGATCTCAAGGCTCAAGATTTAGAGCAAGATTTGATTTTTATCGGGCTAGTTGCGATGTTCGATCCGCCCCGTGAGGAAGTACCAAAAGCGATCGCCCAATGTCATCAAGCGGGAATCAAAGTAACGATGGTGACGGGTGATTATGGATTGACGGCGGAAGCGATCGCGCGTCAAATTGGTTTAGTTAGCGACAAAGTGCGTGTAGTCACGGGTGAAGGCATGGGACATCTCTCTGACGCGCAACTAAGGCAAGTGGTGAAATATCGCTTTGGTTTAGTGTTTGCCCGGATGTCACCCGAACACAAATTGCGATTAGTGCAAGCTTACAAGGATATCGGCGAAATTGTGGCTGTGACAGGTGATGGGGTGAATGATGCCCCCGCCTTACGCGCCGCCAATATCGGCATTGCGATGGGCCAAAACGGTACGGATGTGGCGCGAGAAGCGGCAGATATCGTGCTTACCGATGATAACTTTGCGACGATTGTAGTGGCGATCGAGCAAGGACGGGCGATTTATCAAAATATCCGCAAGTTTATGACCTACATCCTCGCCTCGAATGTGCCAGAAGTCGTGCCATTTTTAGGCATGGTTGCCTTCAAAATTCCACCCGCGCTGACGATTTTGCAGATTCTTGCCGTAGATTTAGGCACGGATATGGTTCCGGCCCTAGCTTTGGGTGCAGAAATTCCTGAAGCTGGGATTATGGATCGTCCACCCCGTCCAAAGGAGGAGTTTTTACTCAATGTTCCCTTACTATTACGCGCCTATCTGTTTCTGGGTGCGATCGAAGCAGTGCTCTCAATGTTGGGCTTTTTGATGGTTTGGTGGAGCTATGGCTATTCGCTAGCAGACTTACAACAAGTCACCCCTGCAATCCTCTCCCATACTGCCGATCCTACAGTGACGGCGATCTATCGTCAAGCGACAACTATGACTCTAGCTGCGATCGTAGCTTGTCAAATAGGTAACTTATTCGCCTGTCGTTCTGATTGGGGTTCGGTATTCCGTCAGTCGTTATCAAATAATAGTTTGCTCTGGTTAGGAATAAGTGTTGAATGTGTTGCCCTATTTGCATTCATCGACTTTCCACCCTTCAGACAAGTATTTGGAACGGCTTCACTAGCCAATTGGCATTGGTTGATTTTGTTAGCCTGTCCGCCCATTTTAATTGGTGCAGAAGAGCTTCGCAAGCTATTACTTCGGAATCGGCGACTAAGCAAGGTTCAAAGAGCTGTTTAGAATCAGGGAAAGTACGCTTTTTACTAGAATAAAAGCGTACTTTTTTGGAAAATACAGTGCTTTTTAGCTAAGCGATATCATTTCCGTTTGATTCGGAATTGTACGATCTTAAGTTCCGTAGGGGCGGGTTCGCCGAGATATTTGATAAGTATCGGCAAATCTTATAAACCCGCCCCGGCTTAATTCCATGAAGGGTTACTGAACTTACAATATCTACAATAGTGTATTCGGTAACAGAGGTCGAATTAACTCCATAATTCGGTCTGAATTAAAGTTATCAATAAAATCAGTTAGGGCTTTAGACAAACTTGCTTTAGATTCAGGGATTTGGGCGACTAATTCGTTCATAGCTTCGCTATCAAGATAGTAAGCAGCTTGATACATTTGTTCTAACCACTGAGGAGACATCACGGATAGATCTTCTACAGAAAACGTTTCCACCAATAATTCTTGGGGGGCTTGTCCTACGGTTTCGTAAATATACTGCACTCCCAAATATTGAGCGATCTTATCAAAGATCTCTCTCTGCTGAAATGGTTTGCTGATAAAATCATTAAACCCATTCGTCAGGACATTCTCTCTATCTTCTTCAAAAACACTGGCAGTTAAAGCAATAATGATAGTTTCTCGGCTCTTAGGGTTTTCTCTAATGCGTTTTGTAGCAGTATATCCATCTAAGATCGGCATTCGCAGATCCATAAAAATCAAATGTGGCAACCAACTCTCCCACAATGAGAGTGCCTCAATTCCCTGTTTGGCTTCTCTCACATCAAAGCCAATCGAGGTAAGAATTTCGACTAACAAACGGCGATTTTCTTCTATATCTTCAACGACAAGCAGGCGATAATTCGGTTGTTCAGGAGCTAAACTAATTACTCTTTGATTAATCTGTTCTGAGGGAAGAGAATCTATTTGAGGTAACTGCACTTTAATCTCAAAGGAAAAAGTGCTGCCTCGGTTCAAAGTGCTTTGAACCTGAATCTGGCCGCCCATGAGTTGGACGAGTTTTTGACTGATTGCTAAACCAAGGCCAGTGCCTTGATTCAAATTATTCCCCGCTTGGGCTTGTACGAAAACCTTAAATAATTTATCAACTTCTGTGGGCGCAATTCCCACGCCTGTATCTTCGACCTCAAAACATAAGCGACAAGAGGTTTTTTCTCTTTGTTCTGCTCTTACCCGTAAAGTAATGCTTCCTTGCTGGGTAAACTTAATCGCATTACCGAGTAGATTGACTAAGACTTGATATAGTTTTTTCTCATCGGTATGCACAAAGTTGGGAAGATCTGATTCTCGCTCGAAAATTAGCTGCAATGATTTAGATTGGACTTTAACTTGCAACATTTCTTCAATGGAAGTTAGTAAATTGATCAAGTCAAAATCAGAAGGATTGAGCGTCATCCGTCCGCTCTCAATTTTGGATAAATCTAAAATATCGTTAATTAAGTCCAACAAATGTCTACCACTACGATTAACAATTTGTAAGCGCTCTTGGAAAGAAGGGGTTAAAGCACTTTCATAGCTCATTAATTGCGTGAATCCTAAAATCGAGTTGAGGGGGGTGCGGAGTTCGTGGCTCATATTAGCGAGAAAGACACTCTTGGCTTGGTTGGCTGCTTCTGCTGCTTCCTTCGCCTGCCGCAGTTCCAACTCAGCTTGTTTGCGATCGCTAATATCAATTAAATATCCCACTATTTCCACTGGTTTACCTGCACGCTCTCGAATTAATCTGAGTTGACCCAATATCCAGCGATAAACCCCATCGGAGCGACGAAGACGGTATTCATGGAAATAATAATTATTAACAAATAAATTTGCTAAACCATAAAATACTCGCTCTACATCATCTGGATGCAAATGATTCATCCAAAATTTAGAATCTTCTAAAAACTCGCTAGTTTCGTAGCCCAATACATCTTTAATATTTTCGCTGATGAAGGTTGCACCATAGTCTCCATCAGGTTTACAGCTAAAAATAACAACTGGGCTGTAGTTCAGGAGAAAATTGAGGCGATTTGTAGTAGCTTGCAAGGCTCTTTCAGCCAGTTGTAACTCTGTTACATCCTGCTGAACGGCAACATATACAGTTCCGTATTCAGGATGGTCAAACCTAGAAGTATGAACTCTGCACCAAAAGAGTGTACCATCTTTTTTTCTATTATGGACTTCGTATTTTGCTTCCCCATCTCTATCGAGTTGAGTGGCGATATCTAGAACGCTTACATCTGGTGTAACCTGTGTATCGACATAATTCAAGATACCAACGGGTTGACCTGCAAGTTCGCCCTCTAGGTAGCCAAACATCGCATCATATTTAGGATTAGTATAGACGATGGTCAGATCTGCGGCTTTGACTAAACATACGCCACCTGCCATGTTATTCATGATAATACTTTGAAGTTCCAACGTCTTTTGAGCTGCTTTTCGAGCTGTAATGTCTTGAATTTGAGCAATAAAATGCAGTGGATTTCCTTGCTCATCTTGTACTAGCGATCCATTTAACAGAATCCACACAATATGTCCTTGCTTATGGAAATATCGTTTCTCCAGTTGGTAAGTTGAAATCGTTCCTGCTAATAGCTGCTGGGCATAACTGAGATCTACCTCTAAATCGTCAGGATAGGTAATATCTTGAAAAGTTAATGCTAACAACTCTTCTGGGGAGTAGCCAATAATCTGACATAATGCAGAATTGACATTAATCCAATGCCCATCCAGAGAGACAATTGCCATCCCGATCGAGGCATCTTCAAACGAATGACGAAACTGCTCTTCACTAGCTCGTAAAGCTTTTGTCCGTTCAGCCACAAGAATTTCTAAGGTTTCATTAAGTTTTTTAAGTTCTGCTTCTGCTTGTTGGCGCTTGCTATCTATCTGATTCAGAAATCGAGCCGTTCCCCAGATGAGAATTGAGAACGTGAAAACTATCAAGGTTAACCGAAATGTATAGCCCAATTCAGAGTTATACCAGCCTAATTTTCGCCCCTGAAAAGTAAACCATTCTAATGCTACTGGAAAGACAATCGCCCAAGGTAGCAACCACCGAACCATTACTCCGCCAACTAATGGACTGGTTAATACTTGCATTAACCCTTGATTAGGTCGGAGCCACAAAATTCCTATATAGAGAATGAAAAAGGTTGGGATTGTGTTTAGTGCTTGAGTTGTGGTAGGTATAAACAATCGTGCAAAAACATCGACATTGAATATGTGTCCGAATAAAGCTAATAGAGAAATTAAAGCTGCAACACTACTGCAAATATGCGCCCACCAAGTATTGCGTTGGCAATTTCGCCCTAGCAGTAACAGTGCTACTCCCATCAGCACAAAATTTAAGGCGGTATTTAATCCCATGCGTCCTGCGTAAGGAGTTGTGGTAGAGACAACATCTCGAAAAAGCCACCGATCTATCTTCAGATCCCAACCAAATAAATACTCACTCAGTGTCAGCAGACCGATAACAGCGATCGCCCCCGCTAACCCTTGAGAAACTTGATATTGGAGTCGGGTTGGTCGTTGACGCTGCAACAAAATCAAAGATACTCCAGCGCATAAAAAGCAAATCGCTGTATTTGCTTTCATGGTTGCGGATATACCGATAAATCCACTTTTGAGTAGGGATAGGTCAAATTGCCAGCCGATCAGTACGCTTATCGCGATTGAGATGACGAGCAACGCACTGATTTGAGAAATATGCTTGTTCATAAATGTTCATCAATCGCTTGGTTGGGTCTGAGAATTGTTATTTTGGTTAAGATTAAAAGGATTTTTCGGATATTCAAAGAGTTTAAAGTATATGATTTAACTATATTACAGCAGAAACTGCTGTATTGATTCACTTAGACCCCTCATGTATTAGGTAGCTTAATAATCATTATGACCAGCAATCCAGTCACCAGCTATCGAGGTAATATCTTAATAGTTGACGATTTACCCGACAACCTGCGTTTACTTAGGGATACATTGAGCGAAGAAGGTTATAAGGTTCGCAGTGCCACCACAGGGGCAATGGCGCTCAGAGCCGCCCAATCTCCATCGACGGAGTTAATTTTACTAGACATTAAATTGCCCGATCTCGATGGCTATGAAGTTTGCAGACAATTAAAATCTGACGATCGCACCGCAAACATTCCAGTAATCTTTTTGAGTGCGCTCAATGAAAATTCAAATAAAGTTCAAGGGCTAACAGCGGGCGGAGTAGATTATATTTCTAAGCCGTTTCAAGTCGAAGAGGTATTGGCCCGTGTCGAAATTCATCTAACTATCCAACGATTACAAAAAAGTCTTCAAGAACAGAATTTACGCCTGATCGAAGAGATAGAAGAAAATCAACGCCTCAAAGATATCTACTTTGCTGAAAAAGAATTAGCTCAGGTGACATTACAATCAATTGGTGATGCCGTTATTACTACCGATGAGCAAGGTAATATTAGATATTTTAATCCCGTTGCTGAGAAACTAACAGGCTGGAAAGCAGAGGAAACTGAAGGACTGCCTCTATCTGAAGTTTTCCTAATTATTAATGAAGTAACGAGAAAGCCCGCAGATAATCCGATCCACAAAGCTCTTTTAGAGGGGGAAATTGTGGGTTTAGCCAATCATACTATTCTTATTGCCCGCGATGGGAAGGAATATGCCATTGAGGACTCAGCAGCACCGATTCGAGACCGCCAAGGTCAAATTATTGGGGCAATTATAGTCTTTCATGATGTTACCGAATCGCGCTATCTTACCCGTCAACTCTCTTGGGAAGCCAGTCACGATGCTCTGACCGGTTTAACCAATCGTCGAGGATTTGAGCATTACCTAGTTGATGCAATTGCTTCTATTCAAGATAGCAATCAGCATCACGTTCTCTGTTATTTAGATTTAGATCAGTTCAAAGTTGTTAACGATACTGTCGGTCATATTGCTGGCGATGAGCTACTGCGCCAAATCACTACACTTTTACAACAGGGAATTCGCGCTAATGATATATTGGCTCGCTTAGGAGGTGATGAATTTGGTCTTTTACTCAGTCACTGTCCCCTTTCTCAAGCAACTCAGATTGCTGAAAACCTCAAAGACTTAGTGCATCAGTTTCGGTTTATTTGGGATAACAAAACCTTTATCATTGGGGTCAGTATTGGGGTTGTTGCTATTGACCAAAACAACCAAAATTTGATAGAAATTCTGGGAGCGGCTGATGCAGCTTGTTATGCTGCTAAAGCTAAAGGGCGCAACTGCGTTCATGTTTATCGTCTAGATGATAGCGAGCTAATTAGACAACGTGGGGAGAGACAGTTAATTGCTCAAATCAGCCAAGCGCTAGAAACCAATCGTTTTTGTCTCTACTCCCAAAAGATTATCTCTATTACCTCTAAACCATTAGTAGAGCATTATGAGATTTTGATCAGAATGTTGGATGAAAATGGAGAATTAGTATCTCCAAATGCGTTTATTCCAGCCGCCGAGCGTTATGGCTTGATCGCCGATATCGATTACTGGGTAATTGAAACTTTTTTCTCGAATCATCAAAAGTTATCTAGACCAGCACTTCTTGCTAACGGCTTATATACGATTAATCTTTCTGGGGCTAGTATTTGTAACAATCAGTTTATGAGGTTTTTAATCGAACAATTTCCTCGCTACCAAATTCTACCGCAAACCATTTGTTTTGAGATTACTGAAACCGCAGCGATCGCTAACTTTGACCAAGCTAGAATTTTTATTAACGAAATAAAAAAACTTGGTTGTCGCTTTGCTTTAGATGATTTTGGCAGTGGCTTGAGTTCCTTTGCTTATCTGATGAATTTACCTGTTGACTATCTAAAAATTGATGGTGTCTTTGTTAAGAATATTACTCATAATTTGATTTCTCAAGCGATCGTGGAAGGCTTTAATCGCATTGCCCATGCGATGAATATTGAAACTGTCGCTGAGTTTGTCGAAGACGAAGCTATCTTAGAAAAATTGCGGGAGATTGGAGTGGATTATGCTCAGGGTTACGGAATTTCGCGCCCCGTCCCTATGAACTTTGATTCCTGACTGTCCAATAAAATTTTAAGACATCTCTATCCTACGGAACGTAAATATAATGTCGATGAAATGGATCGCACGCATGATATATAATTGCGAGGCAACCAGATTTGATATAAAGGAGGAAATCTTCAATGGCAGTTTTTGCGATCTTCACTTACGAAGTAAAACCAGGCAGATTGAATGACTTTATGGCTAAACTTGGCGAAGCAGCCAGCCCCAAGTTCAATAGCGAAATTATGCCTCAGTCAGTGCGTCTTTTCCGTAATACCGTTCCCGGCCCCGATACGGATTCTCTAATTCTCGTGATTGAATATGCAGATATGGCAGCTTACGGCGCACGCACTACATTCGAGAACCAAAATTCAGAATGGAAACAGTTATTCAGCAGCCAACCTGATTCGCCAGAGATATTGCGTTCTGTTCAATTGCTCACGGAATTTACACCGTAACCGTCCCAATAACGGCACAACAATTTATAATATTCTATATGGCTAAGTGTCCTATTTGCGCTCGTGAATATTTAGAAGGAAAAGCTGATTTCTGCTCGCTCTGTGGCTGGGATTTGACACCTTTTCCCCTGGGTCGCAAACAGTCCAAAGCTTATTTGAAAAAGGAAAAACTTAGAGTAGATTGGGCAAGGCGAATGTGGGCAAATTCGCAAGTTCAGGGATGGGAAACTCAGTTAAATCAGTTGCAAATCCAACTACAATCAGCCGCAGTTGAAAGAGCCAGCCTTCAGTCTCAATTAGAATGGGTTTTGTATCGCCTCGAACAGATGAATCCAGATTTAATTGCTGATTCCCTATCGCGGTTAGAAGAGAAAATTAGTGCGATCCCCGAACAAACGCCGCCGATGTCGGAAGTTGGGATGGATTATAGGCAATTAATACAGCTTTTAGCGGCGGGGAAATGGCGTAAAGCGGACGAACATACTTGGGAAATTATACTTCAAGTAGCTTTTCGAGAAGAAGAAGGTTGGCTGAGTGCGGCAGATATTGAGAAATTCCCCTGTACAGACCTTCGCACTATTGACCAACTTTGGGAATATTATAGTAGCGGGTTATTTGGGTTGAGAGTACAACAGGAAATTTGGGAGAGTGAGAGCGGAAATTATACAGAATTTTGCGATCGCGTGGGATGGCGGTTAAAAGATAGCTGGGTCTATTACGATGAACTCAGATTCAATTTGAATGCTCCCCAGGGACACCTACCCGCGATCGCGTGGCGTAAACGTGCCTGTTACGGTATGGGTAAAGGGATGGCGGCTGAAAATCTGTCGTTTTTTAGCTCCAGACTTCTAGCTTGTGCTATCTCTTGAATTTAGTTAATTGATAATTGGTAATGGCTAATTCCTAATTGCTAATTCCTACAGGACTTACGCACCTTGAGGTCAGAAACAGAAACCGGGTTTCTTCTTAGATATCTAGTTGGGAGTCTTCAATTTTTCTAAGAAACCCGGTTTCTTTGCGTAAATCTTTTGCTAATTGGGGAAAATCCTCCCATCTTCCCCTCTCCCTTCTACTTAAGGTCGCACCACCCTATAAAATAGTTTTCAGAAGTATCAATAACAGGCATCCCCACCAGTGCAGCTTTATATTTACCACACCCCCGAACTCACCCCAACGGACAAAGTACCCGACTGCGCGATCGCAGTTGATGTACTCCGCGCCACTACAACAATGGCAACCGCTCTTAACAATAGAGCCGAAGCAGTCCAAGTCTTCAGCGACATTGACAAACTGATGCAGGAGAGCGAAAAATGGCCTGCACCGAAGCGCATCCGTGCCGGCGAGCGTGGTGGTGCAAAAGTTGAAGGCTGTGACATGGGTAACTCACCTCTTGACTGTACGCCCGATCGCGTTCAAGGTAAGCGACTATTTATTAGTACCACCAATGGTACTCGCGCCCTTCAGCGAGTGCAAGCCGCTAAAACAGTTTTAGCAGCAGCATTAATCAACCGCCGCGCCGTAGTCCAGTATCTCCTAGTCAAACGACCAAACACTATTTGGATACTCGGTTCTGGTTGGGAAGGCAGTTTTTCCCTGGAAGATACTGTCTGTGCAGGTGCGATCGCAGAAATGCTACTTGCAGAAAGCGGTACTCCGCCAGAGGAATTTGTTGGTAATGATGAAGTATATGCCGCGATCGCGCTTTATTTGCAGTGGAAAGATCAACTTTACGAATTGATGAATCACGCTAGTCATGGCAAACGACTTCTTGGTCTTGGAGTCTACGAAGATTTGAAATATTGCTCTCAACTCGATATTGTAGATACAGTCCCCATCCAACGAGAAATTGGAGTTTTGGTCAAGTCAGATGCTCAAATTCCTAAAGCAGAATTTTGGCTTCCGACTACACAAAAAAGGTAATTGGTAATGGCTAATTGCTAATGGCTAATTGCTAATGTGTAATGGGTAATGG